>NZ_CAUPYC010000098.1:0-10199 GCF_963515335.1 uncultured Paenibacillus sp.
AATGGTGTGTCCAGTTATATTTATCCCGCTCTGTGCGGGTTTACTGAATACTTACCTGGGCATTTATTTATTTAACCAAAAAGGGGACATGGTGGATTATTTCACCCCCTCGTCCGCTTTCTTAAGCCGTTCCCAATACGCCGATGCATACCCGGAGGATATGCGTATAGGCTCCGGTCAGCCTACCGTCAACATCGTATACAACAAATGGTTCAAGGAAGATATTCTTCATTACGCCGAGCCTATTTTATTTCACGGCGATACGCCGATCGGGCTGGTCGGGATCGATCTGAAAGTGCAGCCTTTCCGCGGCTTGGTGGAGAAATACAACCTGTTTCCGGGCAGCAAGATCATCATACTTGACCGTGATGACAAGATTGTTTATCACACCGAACGAAGCAATTGATCGACGATGAGTACAAATCCCAGATTGTCCGCAAGGAGGCGGAATTGAAGGCGCTTCAAGTGCAGATCAATCCCCATTTTCTATACAATACGTTGCAAACGATGGGCAGTATCGCCAGCTTGCGGAACGCGCCGGAAATCAAGGCGATGTGCAAGTCGTTAAGCAATATGTTCCGCTACAGCATCAAGATGCGGGACGAATGGGTTCCGGTCAAGGAAGAGCTGACACATGTCCGCAATTATTTGATTATCATCAATAAGCGTTACGGGGATATCCTTCGGACCCGGATCGTGGTCGAAGGGGCCGCGAACCGCTGCTTGATGCCCAAGCTTATTTTTCAACCGATCGTGGAAAATTGCATTGAGCACGGCCTGACTCCGTCCGGCAGGCCGAATAAGTTGCTGAAATTGAAAGTACATGCCGATCACGACAGCGGCTTGCTTATGGTGCATATCATGGATAACGGCGTGGGGATGGCATCCGCCAAAGTGGAGAAATTGAACGGGGATCTGGCCGCCTCATTCTCTCGTTCGACCTTGAGGAAGGATGATTCCATCGGCCTGCTCAATGTTCAGACAAGAATCCGGATGCTGTGCGGACCTGAATACGGTCTATCCGTTGCGAGCAAGGTCGGGTCGGGAACCGTCGTAACGATACGTCTGCCTCTAAGAGGGGAGGAACGGGATGTTTAAAGTGGTTATCGTGGATGATGAAATCTGGCTGAGGGCTGCCTTTGTATGTATTTATGATGAAAACGCAGCTGCTGGACACCTTCTATTCGCTCATTATCGCGTATACCACGTTTATGCTGCCGGTGTGCGTGATGATGCTGAAAGGCTTCTTCGACTCCATTCCCTACGACATGGAGGAGTCGGCGATGATTGACGGCTGCAGCCGTCTCGACATCGTAATCCGCATGATTATTCCGCTTTCGCTGCCGAGCATTATCGCTACCTCGCTATTTGCTTTTGTCGGTGCCTGGAACGAATTTTTGTTCGCGTTTACGTTTATCAACAAGGACGAATTCCGAACGCTTACTCCCGGCCTGTCGCTGCTGCGCGGTCTGTTCACCACAGACTGGGGCAGCCTGATGGCGGCGTCCGTCCTCTCGGTTGTGCCTATCGCCCTGGCGTTCGCATACTTGCAGCGTTTCTTGGTGGCGGGGCTTACGGCGGGATCCGTCAAAGGTTAGCAGGTGAGCGTTATAAGGGTTGACCGCGGGAGGCATAAAGGAATACGCCCAGCTTTCCGCTTCTCTCCGATCAATTTTGTATAGCATTTTGGGCAACTCCGTAGTCTATGCACTTGCCGGCAAATCAAGCATAATAGGAGCATGTAATCGCTTACAATAAAATGCATGGGAGGGTTACCGAGAGATGAAGCGCAGCCTTTATGGGATACTGCTTCTTTTGATGCTCGTATCTATTGTGCTTTCAGCCTGCTCTGGCGGCAGTGCAGGGAATGGCGAATCCGGCGCCGGCAACGGCGCCGAAGCGTCGGGGAATAAGGCGAGCGGTGCCAATGCAGCCGCCGACACGAAAGAAGTCGTCGAACTGACCTGGATGACGCGCCCCCCGAGCAACGATGAGCAGGCCAGGATCCGAAAAGAAACGATAATCGATCCTTTCGAACGAAAGTATCCGAATATCAAGCTCAAGCTGATCGAAAACCAGGATCCCGATCTGCTTACCCGCCAGCAATTGGCGGCAGGAGCCGGTCCGGATATTATCGTCGTTGACGGACCGACGACCTTAATGCAATTCGCATCGGCCGGTTATCTGCTCCCGCTGGATTCATATACGGAGAAGTACGGCTGGAAGAACAAGTTTTACGATTGGGCTTTCCAAACCGGATTCTATGAAGGGAAGCTGTACGGACTGCCCGGTTCGTACGAATCGCTTGTGGTCTGGTACAACAAGGATATGTTCGAGCAAAACGGGTGGAAGACGCCGACCGGCTTTGATGAATTCATGGCGCTGAACGAGCAAATCAAGCAGGCGGGCATTATGCCTTTTGCATTCGGAACCACAGAATTCAGGGCATCGAATGAATGGTGGCTGTCCCTGGTCTATAACTCTTATTTGGGCGCCGACGAATTCAAGAAAGTACTGAAGAACGAAACACCTTGGACCAGCGATCTGGTCAAGCAGGCCACACAAACCTGGGTGGACATTTGGCAGAAGGGTTACATCAACGACAAGCAGTCCCATTCCATTTCGCTGGAGGACGCCTGGTTCCTCTTCAATAACCAGAAGGCCGCGATGAAAATGGAGGGCACATGGGCGCTGGATCGGCTCATTACGAGCCCGCCGCCGTTCGAGACTGATTTCTTCGTGATGCCGGCCTGGCGGAGCGGTGTCGAGCCGACATTGCCGATGGCTCTGGGGGAAGCGGTGGGCATAAACGCCAAAACAAAATATCCCGACGAAACGGCGGCCTTCCTCGATTTCTTCTACGGGGCGGAACGCGCCAAATCCCAGCTTGAGCTTGGGACGTTCATGCCGATCAACGGCATCGACATCGCGCAAGCGCAGACGAAAAGCCCGTTGGTCGAAAAGGTGTATACCGAGCTGAACAGCGCCTTTGAGAAAGGAAACCCGGGATACGCCTCCTGGACATACTGGCCGCCGAGAGCCCAGCAATATTTGTGGGATAACATCGACTCGGTTTTCCTGGGACAAATGACGGTGGACGATTACCTGGCGGAAGCGCAGAAAAAAGCGGATGAAGATGAAGCGGAAGGAATGCTCTTCAAGTTCAATGATTGAGAGGAGAGCCGCTCATGGAAGCGCATATGCACGCTAGTACGGCAGTCAATGCGGCTGATGCCGGCAAGCAAAGAAAGCGCAGGCTGGCGTGGCTGCCGTGGCTGCTGCTGTCGCCGACCTTGCTCCTGTTGTCCGTCGTCATCAGCGGACCGCTCATAGGCACCTTGTTCTTGTCGCTGTCGGACTGGAACGGGATCAATAAGCCGGAATTCATCGGTTTCGCCAATTTCGCGGAGCTGCTGCAGGACAAAATCTTTTATGCCGCCCTTTGGAACAATGTCAAATGGATGCTTTTTTTTCTGACCATCCCGGTCATCATGGGACTCTCGGCGGCCATGTTCGTAAGCAAAGTGACCCGGGGGCAAATGCTGTACCGTACACTTCTGTTCCTGCCTTACATCGTATCGACGGTCGTCACGGCGAAAATATGGCAGGGGATATACAGTCCCTACTTCGGGATTAACACCGTGTTCGAGAAGTGGGGGTGGGATTTCCTCAAGGTTTCATGGCTCGGCGATACGAGAGTCGCGTTATTTTCCGTGGCCGTGGCGGACACGTGGCATTTTTGGGGCTTTCTTGTCGTGCTTTTTCTCGTTGCGCTGCATCAGCTGGACCGCACGCTCGAAGAGGCGGCTACTGTTGACGGAGCGAGCAGGGCCAGAATCGTGTGGCATATCGTGCTTCCCCAGCTTCGCCCGACGCTCGTGCTTGTCTACATGCTCCTCGTCATCTGGTCATTCGCGGCTTTCGACTACGTGTTCGTGATGACGCAAGGCGGTCCGGGCAACGCTTCCGAGCTTATCGCAACCTATATGTATAAATTGGCCTTATACAGCCAAGAGCCGGGTTATGCCAGCGCCATCGCGCTGACCATGGGGCTGTTCAGTCTGATCGTCATCCTCGGTTTCGGGCTCGTGAAGAAGAAAGGCTGGGATGTCTGATGCCAAGGCGTTTCGATTGGAGGCACCTGCCGCTGCTTGCGGCGCTTGCGTTTACGCTTGCGCCTCTCATTCTTCTATTTAATAACGGGCTGAAGCCGCGCGATGAATTTATGGGCGATCCGCTCGGTTTTCCCGGCAGGCTGGCCTTCGAGAACATTGCGGAAGCTTGGACGAAGGCCGGATACGGGCAAGCGTTCTGGAACAGCTTTATCGTCGGCGCCGCAACGATTGTGATCGTCTGCTTAACGGCGGGCATGGCCGCATATGCGCTGTCGAAGCTCAACTTCAAAGGCTCAAATCTTATCATGGGCGTCCTGTTGTTCACGATGTCCATTCCGATGGGGCTGTTTCTCGTGCCGTTGTTCTATTTGTGGAAAAACTTTCAGCTCATGGATACGCTGCAGGGAATCATCCTGATTTACGCCGCGATTTTTCTGCCGTTTAATATTTTTATGCTCCGCTCCTTCTTCGTCGGCATCCCGAATGAATTGCTGGACAGCGGACGCGTGGACGGCTGTAACGAGCTTCGGCTCATGCTGCAAATCGTGTTTCCTTTGGCGAAGCCCGCGTTTTTGACGGCTGCGCTTCTGGTGGGCTTGTGGACATGGAATGAATTTTTCTTCGCCAACGCATTCCTGCAAACGGATGAACTAAAGACGGTGTCGACGCGCTATCTCGTTTTCACGGGACGATTCCAGTCGGATTGGACGCTGATCTCGGCAGCCGGCGTCATCACGATTTTCCCGGTGGTAGCCGCATACATTTTTCTGCAAAGACGGTTTATCGAAGGGATTACGGAAGGCAGCCTGAAGGGCTAGACCGAAAAAATCAGTATGGGGAGATGAGGGGAATGACCACTACGGAAAAAGAAGCGACGGCCGCGGTAACGATTCCCGCCGATTATATCGAACGAGTATACGCCGGCTGGCTCGGCAAGGTGATCGGCGTGCGGCACGGAGGCAATGTGGAGGGCTGGACCTATGAGCGGCTGCAGCGGACGTTCGGGGAAATAACCGACTACCTGCATCAGTTTAATAATTTCGCGGCCGACGATGATACGAACGGCCCGATGTTTTTCCTGCGCGCCCTGGAGGACTATACGCACACGCTGGATATTACCCCGGAGCAAATGGGACTCGCATGGTTGAACTACGCGCCGGACGGCCACGGCTTTTTCTGGTGGGGCGGCTACGGCAAATCGACCGAGCATACCGCCTACCTGAATCTGAAGAACGGCATTGCGGCACCTCGTTCCGGGAGCATCGAGCAGAACGGCCCGGCGGTGGCGGAACAGATCGGCGGACAGATCTTCATTGACGCATGGGGCCTGATTGCACCGAATCAACCGGAGCTGGCAGCGAAATACGCGGACAAAATCGCAAGCGTGTCGCATGACGGAAACGGTAAATACGGAGGCATGTTCATCGCCGCCTGTATAGCGGCCGCTTTCGGGGAGTCTTCCATCGAGGCGATAATAGAGGCGGGCCTGTCCGTCATTCCGCCGGACTGCGAATATGCTTGCGTAACGCGCGATCTGGTGCGTTTCCACAGGGAGCATCCGGATCATTGGCGCGAATGCTTCCAATACGTTCACGATCATTACGGTTATGACAAGTACCCCGGCAACTGCCACATCATCCCGAACTCGGCCGTCATCATTCTGTCGCTGCTGTATGGGAAAGGGGAGTTCACGAGCTCGATCAACATCTGCAATATGTGCGGCTGGGACACGGACTGCAACGTGGCGAACGTCGGCACGATTCTCGGGGTGAAAAACGGGCTGTCCGGCATAGACATGTCCTGGCGCAAGCCGATCAATGACTTTCTCTGCTGCTCGAGCGTCATCGGGACGTTGAATAGTCTGGACCTGCCCTGGTGCGCGTCCTATATCGCACGACTGGGCTACAAGATTGCCGGAGTCCGGCCGCCTGCGGAATGGGCTCCGATTCTTGAGCAAGCCGGCCCCCGTTATCATTTTGAATATCCGGGATCCACGCACGCATTCCGTGTGGACAGCGACGCAGCGGGAATCACGGGATTCGTCGAAAATACCGAGGAGGCGGCGCACAGCGGCGAGCGTTCGCTGAAGGTTGTGTTCGATTACGCCAACGGCGGTTTCGGCTACCGCGCCTATGTCAAAACGTACTATGAGCCGCAGGATTTCAACGACAGCAGGTACGATCCGAGCTTTTCCCCTCTGCTGTATCCCGGCCAAACGATCGAGTGTCATGTTCTTGTACCCGACGGGAAAATTACGGACCTGGCCGCCAAGCTGTACATTAAAGACCGGAACTCGGGAAGGCGGATTTATGGCGAGGAGAAAAAAGTCAGCGCAGATCAATGGGAACAGCTTTCTTTCCGAATTCCTTTCATGTACGGGGTATGCATTTCGGAGGCGGGGGTTGAATTCGTGCCGGTACAGGAAGAAAGGCGTCACTTGGCGCTTCCGTCCTTGATCGCTTATATCGACGACTTCCATTTCTTCGGCGGGCCGGATTATGCAATCGATTTTGCCGGTGAAAGGCTGGAGCCTTGGAACGGTCTCCACGTTGAGGTGAGCCAGTTGACGTTCCTCCGGGGGATATGGACATTGGAGGACGGCGAATTGAGCGGGAGCTATTCGGGCGAGCCGGCTGAAGCGTATACGGGGGATCTGCAGTGGAGGAACTATGCCTTTGAAGCGGAGATGATTCCGAAGCTGGGGGACCATCATCATATCAATTTCCGCGTGCAAGGCGGCATTCGTTCATACGCGGCAGGCTTGACAAAAGACGGACGGCTGGCGTTATATAAAAATGACAACGGTTACACGGAACTTGCGTCGTGCGCGTTCGATTGGGAGCCGGATCAAGCCTGTACGCTTCGTGTGGAAGCGAGAGATAATGTGTTTGAAATTTTGGCCGGGGGCCGGAAGTTGATCACCTATGAGGACACTGATCGTCCCTACCTGTACGGACAGGTCGGTTTCTCCAACTGGGGCGGAAGCCATACCCATTACACGCGTTTTGCCGTAAAGGAACTGGCGTAACGCAAACGCCTGTCGGCCAAGCAAATAAGGAGGGCGCCATGAAAATCGAGATCGTAATTGCGGAAGACGAGCAGAATGTGAATCGCAGCCTTTCGGAATACATTGAGGAACTGGGCCCTCCTTTCAAGCTGGCGGGAAGTGTCTACAACGGTTTGCAGGCGCTGGAGCTCATCAAGAACCGGAAGGTCGACATCCTTTTGACCGACATTCGGATGCCCCGTATGGATGGGCTGGTCTTGATGGATCATGTCCGCCGGCATCAGCCGAAAACCGAAATTATTGTTTTGAGCGGTCACAACGATTTTCAATATGCGCAAAAAGCGATTAAATTCGGAGCGTGCGATTATTTGCTGAAGCCGCTCCGCAAGGAGGAACTGGTTCAAGCCTTTAAAAGGATCGCATCCTTGCTGTATAAAGACGCGGGCTCTTACGTTTCGCTGATGATGCAGCAGCAAAAGTGGGATATGTCCCTGATCCGGATTGAATCGGCGATGTTCGATGAGATCGAGATCGGCAATACGGTCGGAGCCCGTGACGCGGGGCTTCGATTTTTGTCTGAAATACGAAGGAAAGCGGACCATGATCATGTACGCATGATCGGTTACATGACCGACAGCCTTCTTGCGCTTAACAAGCGGCTATCCACTTTCGATAATATACAGACCTACATTGGCCCCAAATGGGATGCGCTGAAAGCGGTGCTTACCCCGCGATTTTCCCTTGAGGAATTGGAGGAGACGGTGCTCGGGTTCGTTATGGATTGCGCTGGAATCGTTAAAAATTTGCGCGAACAGACCAGTCCGGACGTTCTTTATCGCTGCCGAACCATCCTTGAGGAACAGTTCACACGCGATTTGCCGCAGCACGAAATGGCCGAACTGGTCGGGGTAACCGTATCCCATCTGTGCCGGCTGTTCAAAAAGGAATTCGGCGTCACCTACACCGAATATGTCAATCAGCTGCGCATTGCCAAGGCCCGAGAGCTGCTGCGCGTGCCGGGCATCAAGGTAATGGAAATCTCCTCGCGAGTCGGATATCGCAACGTCACGTACTTTACCAGGATGTTCAAGCGCTATACAGGCCTATCTCCACAAGAATACAGGGATAAGCGGGCGATCGGAGAGTGAAATTGAAAAAAGTATTCGATGGTTCGCTATATGCCCGAGCGCTCTGGACCCTTATTCTGCTTGCCCTTTTGCCGCTGACCGTGCTCGGTTTATTCGGCTACCATACATTCTCTCGAATGATGCTGGAGATGATCGCCGAATCCAATTTCCGTACCTTGGATCAGGTTGCGGAAAGGACGGAACGGTTTTACACGGATATTGAGGATATATTAGTTCAGACATCGATACACCCCGGCATTCAGGAGATTGTCCGCAATCGCCCCCAGGAGGAATGGAAGGCCTACCAGCAAGCCCGTTTTATAGCCGAATACACGAATCTGCTGATCAAGAATAACCCGGAAATCAGCAAGATCACCTTGATTAATAAATCCGGTATCAGGTTTGACAGCTTGGGGCGATTCGGTCAGAACAAGTGGATTCCTGTTCCCGAGGCTTACCGCGAGCTGGAAGCAAGATTGACGGAGGGAGGGGAAATTGCGGCCGTCGGTCCGATTTACCGGGATATGGCCGGCGCCTATATGCTGCCGATCGGCAAACCGGTCGTGGATCTGCTTAACGGCAAACAGCTCGGCATTGTCATCGCCGATCTTAACTTGAATGCGGTCAACCGGGAGCTTTCACAAGTCCGGCTGCTGCAGTCCGGAACCGTCGCGTTGATCGGTCCGAATCAGAAGGTGATTTATGATCCTTCCCTGCGCACCGGGGAGTTTGCATCGGATTCGGGATTTCGTAAAGTCAAGGCCGGAAGCTTGTTTATCGAGCGTAATGACAACGGCGAAGATTTTTTGTATTTGCGATTGCCTTTGGCCCATTTGGGCTGGACGTTGTACGGGAAAATTCCGTATGAAGATATAGCCGGAAGAATCGATCGGATACGAAACCTTTTTTTAATATTCTCCCTAGTCATCATCATCGTTATCGGGTTGGTTGCCGTCTCTCTGCGGCGTATCGTGGTTAAGCCGTTAAGAAAGCTGCAGCAGGTTATGAGGCGGGTTCAGACCGGCGAGTTTAACTTTAGGGTGCCTTCCCATCGGAACGATGAAATCGGACAACTCGCCGAAAGCTTCAACCACATGGTCGGACAGCTCGATCATTTGATCCAGCAGGTGTATGAAGTGAAGCTGAATGAATCGCAGGCGCTGCTCTATCAGAAACAGGCGGAATTGGATGCCTTGCAGGCGCATACGACACCCCATTTTCTGTATAACACCCTGAACTCCATCAGCTGGTTTGCGCATCGCAAAGGGGTGAGAGAAATCCAGCTCGTCGTGGACTCGTTGAGTACGATGCTCCGTTACTCGATGGGCCAATCCTCAAAGTTCGTTACGTTGGAAGAAGAGTTCGATTATATCCGATTGTTCGCCAATATTATCGACTTCCGTTATGAAGGCGGATTCCGGTTCAAGTATGATTTGCCCGCGGATTTAAAACAAATCAGGCTGCCGAGGCTTACTATTCAGCCCTTGGTGGAAAATGCGATCAAGCATGGCTATGATGACTTCGACGGAAGCGGCGAAATTCGTATTTCTGCGCTCAGGGAGGAGGATGCCGTCGTGATTACGGTTCGGGATACCGGCTTTGGAATGGAACCGCAGCACGTGGATCGACTGAAAGCGGCACTGCTGGACGGGCTGGCGGATAACGATAACGGCTGGTCTCGGGAGAACCGGCAAGGTGTTTTTGAGGGGGGGACCGGTTTGTTGAATGTTCAGCGCAGAATCCGGCTGTGGTTCGGAGCCTCGTACGGGCTGACAATACACAGCCGGGAGGGGCTCGGCACTTCCGTCAGGGTGGTGATTCCTTTCGCTCAGGATACGATGGCATGAGAATCATCTTGCGCGGTGTCTTTTTCCTTTCTGCACGTCTTGCTATTCTTAAACATGAATTCGGAATGTGGATAACTCAAACCTGTGGATAAGTCTTGCTTAC
>NZ_CAUPYC010000099.1:0-9891 GCF_963515335.1 uncultured Paenibacillus sp.
AAGCGGCGCTTTTTTGCTCAAAGCTCAAATTACTTCATTACAGGAATGGCTCCTCCGGCGAAAGTTGGCCGAACATAATCCCCGGTTTTACCGGCGCATACAGGATTTGATTCCGGCTTGCGGCATGGAGCGCCATAAACATGCCAAGCACAGCCAGAAACGCCATGCCTCCCGCCACAATGCGCTGCACATAGAGCCATTCCAGTCGAAGCGGCGATGCGGTATCTTTGAGCAGCTTGATCATGCGGTCGGCCTCTCGGGAACCGGTGACGGGGCCGAGACGATGCACAAGCCAGCGCATCCATGGCCAATCGTATACCCGTTTCTCCCATCTCTTTCGGCCGGTTGGTTTTGGAATCACGTCGAGTTCTTGAATGTTGCGCAGAAGGATGTAGGACAGCCATACGACCGCCATCAGGCCGATTTTCACGATCCATCCGGCGGTGCTCGCATAAAAAGCGTCCATGGCCGGAAAGTAGTGACTGGCCCAAGCTTCAATCGGCCGGGTAAACAGCAGCGGCAACAGCGCGATGGCGGTCAGTCCCTGCAACAGGAAACTAAGGCGCTCGCGGCGCAGCAGTTCCAGATTCAGTTCGATTGCGAGCTTCCCGAGCGCCTTCAAGTACACGGAGCCGGTTGCGGTTCGTTTATCGCCGTATTCCTTCATCAAATGCGACAGTCCGGCCATGCCCTGCAAATACCGATTCGGCGCGCTTTCGATGTACTGTGCAAGCCGCTGCTCGGCGTCGCTTGCCGTGAGTACTTCATAAATCTCGTGTCCGTGCAGCGCCATCTCATACGGCGCACTATCCGCCGCTTCATAAATGGCTTCTTCCACCATCCCATGACGATGATAATGGTGGCGCACATCCGAGAAAAAATGCCGGAGCTGCTGAAGCAGACGAGTCTCCAGTCGATGAACCAGGTTGTCCGAAAAGATCCCGTGGCCAACCCAGAAGCCGATGCCGATCATGCCAAGCGTGGCCGGGTCGCGCACGCCGAGCGCCAGCGGAACAGCCGCCGCGAACAGCACGCCCCAAATGAGGAGCGCCGTCTTCATCGTTTCCAGCCGCAGCTTCCATTCGTCGCCAAGATGGAGAACGGTCATTCGTTTGCGGATATGAAACAAGTAAGCGCGCAGAATCGGCACGCGTTCGCAGAGGCGATACAACTGCTGCATGATGCTATGCAACGCTTGCTTTTTGCGGGCTTTGCCGGGCTTGCGCAGCGCTTCATACTGCCGAATCGCCTCTACGTCCGAACCGTGTCGGGAAACCCATTGAAATGCAGCCGTCATCGCGAGGAACAGTACCGTTGCCGCGCCGAGCAATAGGGAGAGCCATTCAAGTCTCATCGTCATCCCCCCATTGAACTGCCAAAAATGCCTCAAACACAGCCTGATCCGGCCCGGCGAGGCATGCGGCGATTTCCTTGCGGCTGCGTTCGGACAACGGATGAACGGCGACATAACGCCCGTCGCGGTATTCAATGACGTTCTGCGCGACATAAAGTGGGCGATCCGTCGTGCGGCGAAAGTATTCCAGCATCGTTTCCAAAAACGCCGTCATTTTCTCTTCCGCCGTCGTTTTATGGCGGAACGAATCCGGATAAGTCGTTCCCTGCTCCACTGGCACGCATTCGGTAATGCGTTCGATGTAGCGATGCCCGTCCGCATCCCGCCTCAGATGGATATCGAAGTTGATGACGTTGACAACTTGCTGCTCGGCCACTTTTTCGTTCGTAAACACTCTTGTTTTCAGCAACGAATTGCGTAGCGAATAGACGAGATCGCGGAACGTTTTGGCGTGATGCGTAAACAGGGTGAACAGCGAAGCGACCTGCGCCATCTGAACCATCCAGGCGGCAACCGGGTCGGTCGCCACTTCTCCCAAAATATTGACCGAGCCGTCCGTTTTTTTCTGAATATCCAGTCCGTCCTGTCCGGAGATCGTTTCGGTTTCCCGCAGGCTTAAAATATTGCGGTCCCGGTAAATTTTCCGAAGCTGGAGCTCAAAGTTCATTTCCTGCACCCGAATCGGCAAGATGGCCGGAATGTAGCGCACCATCGCCATTAAGAGCGTTGTCTTGCCGCTGCCTTGTGCTCCGGTGATGGCCGTAATGCGCTCGCCCAAGACCAGATACCTGATCAGACCGATGGGCAGTTCGGCGTTGTCGTCTTGAATCAACTGTTCCAGAGTCGCGTTTTGCACATCGAATTTGCGCACAAAAAAAGCCCACGATTCACTGAACCGGGGGCGCAGCACAACGACGCGGGAGCCATCGGCCATTTCGTTGACCTTAAAGCCGTTCGCTTCGGACAATTGGCCGGGGAAATTATATTTGTACACATTCTGGCACACGCGCCTTAGTTCCTGTTCCGAGCCGAAGGACAGGAAGCTCAAATGAATGGACTTCCCTTTATAGAACAGCCACACGCTGTCATGCGACCTCGGCACCTCGCGAAGCTGCGCTTCTTCCTCCACACTCCACTCGCCTTCCCACATCGAGGGAGGGATGCCGGACACGCCACCCGATACGCCGTCGATTTTCATGTCGCGGATTTCGTCGATGACGCTAAACCCTTTGTATTGCTGATATATCCGCTGCACGACGATCTGCGTTTTGTCCTCGGCAGACAGTTTCCGTACTTCCAGCTTGAAAATGTCGCGGATTTCGTCTGCGGTAATCCGGTATGATTCGATTTCTTCGTCTTCCATGCTCCGTTTGGGGCGATCCATCTCGTATGTTTGGATTAGCTTGTCCAGCGCCCTCAACCGATGTTGTTTTTTATATAGATAGAGTAAGATGTCAAACTGATCTTGCGGCGTGAGCATCTGCGGGTCGTCAAACGGCAGAAGCCGGTTCAGGTTCCCGTCGTCCAGGTTGTAGCGCTGTTCAAGCAAATCCGTAATGACCTGTTTCACATACGCCTTGTCACGCAAATCTCCGGAGGTGCAGCCTCGCAGCGCTTTTTTCAGTTCCGCGCGCTTGTTTTTGCGGCGGCGATATTCTTCTTCCGACAAGCCGTAATCGATCAGGCTGCTGCTCGTCATCTCGTGTAGCGTCTCTTTCACAAACGCGGTCATTGCTTCTAGCGTATAAATCGGCATTTCCGGCTGCTCCGGCAGGCGGCGGCTCATGCGCAAATAGAGCAGGACGCCGATCGCGATGAGAATGCCCACGATAAGCAATCCGTTCAGCACGAACATCATCGGCCATCGTCCTCCTTCCCGCCGAAAAGAGGCTTGCTTAATCCGGTACACTGGACGATCGCTTGCGCCAATGACCGCACTTGATGTATAAAGAGGCTGTTTTCGTGATCGCGCGGCACCTGCCGGTTGCGAAATAAAAAGCGAACAACGTCTCCTTGTTGGGTGGAATCGAGCCAGCCCGCATTATGGACAATCGGATACGCATGCTCCCGCCGATGGAACTGGCGCATGACGTTCTTGACGGTCGAAGCCGAACGGGGGTCATATTGCCCAAATACGAGCAACAGTTTCCGGTTGGATAGAAGCTGTGCTTCCAGCGTCGGGAAAACTTGTTCCAATTTGAGTAAGTTTTGCGGCAGACAGACGACCAATAAATCGGCCTGACGCAGCAGCACCTGTGTCCACGCCGATACGTTTCCGCTTCCGCCGTCCAGCAATACCAAATCGTAAGCGCGCCTTGTCAGTTCCAAGAGCGGCGCAAGCCAGTCCTGCTCGGATGAAACAAACGCTACGTCCGGCTTTTTTGACCCCGGAAGAATGTCAAGTCGCTCGGCGAGCAGCGGCAGCGTATAATCCCGCAGCATGTTCGGTTCGAGCTTGCGGTTTTTAAGTAGCCTGAGCAGCGCGTCGATGCCCGCATCAGATGAGGCGTCCGCTTTGCTCATCCAAGACCGCCTTGGGTAAAAACTGCGTTCGACGGCAGCGTATTCACTTTGTAAATGCCCAAGCAGCAAGAGACGCGAGGAATATTCGAGTCCGAGCAGCGTGGCGGCGGCGATCAGGTTGCTCGTCGTACCGGCCTGTCCCGAAATCGGACTCCAAAACACCACGGTAAAACCCATTGCTTCATCTCCTTTCGCAAAAATTACCGGACACGCACGCGCTTTCGGGAGCGCGCCCATGCCCGCCGAGCCGCTTTAGAGTCACAATCAAATAACTGTTGCAGCATGTCGAGCACGGTCCGGCGATACGCCCCAGACAGCCGCCTGATGTCAATGCGGCCATGATGCTGATTGTCCAGTTCGACCGACATATCCCGTTCGTCAAGCGGAAAGCGGAACACGGTGTCCTCCCAGCGAACAGCCTGCTGCGGCAGCACTGAATCGATATATGACTCGGGTATGGCGGTCGGCAGGGTGGGAGCGTTTAGTTTGTAAAATGTGAGCGGCTGGCCCTCCGCTTCATGAAGGCACAGCCGCTGCATCAGATTCGCATTTGTTTGCATGCCCATCCGATTGAAATTGCTGCACCAAACCCGCTTGTCATAGCCCGGCAACTCTCGTCCTTTCACAAATTCGGTGTGATCAGTGTCGAGCAGCATGACATCGTATGCCGCTTCGCCTTCAGCCTCAAGGAGAGAACGCTCCAGTTGCGCTGATGTAATAAGCCCGGTCGCCACGTCGATGCCTTCAAACTCCCGCAGCGAACAGCCGAATTCCAATTGTGGCAAATAGCCTTGCATTGATTGGGCAAAGGTGGAATCCACAATCAGCACTTTTCGCTCCAGCGCCGTGAGCAGCTTGCCCAGCACGAGGAGCAGGTGGCTTTTGTCCGGTGCGCCGAAAAACACGACTTTTTTCATGATGGCCTCCTTCACTGGTTAAAAATGTGCTCCAATTTATCCGTGCTAGGCGGCTCCCCCGACGGCGAAGCTGGCGCTGATGGCGCTGGTTCCGCGGACGCTTCCGGCCGATTTTCATTCGTCGTTGTCGGAACGGAAGAAGAGGGCATCTGCTGAGCGGCTGACGGTTCGCGATCGACCGTGGCCGTTGTACCTGAAGGTTGCGGCATTGGTGTCGTTTCCTGCATGGCGTTGCCTTGACTCGTGACAATTCGTTCGTTTTGCAGTTGCTGCTGAACCGTTACGCTGCCGCTGGTTACGCGCAGTTTGTCCGACTCGCTCATCGCCTTGAGATTATCGTCGAGTGTCAGGCGAAACTGGCGGGCAAGCTCGGTTGTTGCTTTTTCGAGCAGGTTCGGATCATGCGCCATCAAGTCGAGCACCTTCGGGTTGGCGGGATAATTGACCACCGCTGCTTCTTGTAAGCCCGGCTCGATATAGGGGAGAGCATACAGCCGCGCGCCTTGCAAGTAGGCGTCGATAATCGCGCTCGAAGTTTGCAAAATATCCCGCTCGTTCATTTCCAACCAGATGACGGCGCCGGACAATTCCCGCGCCTTCTTTTTTGCCAGTAGGACAAAATCCTCGCCGGTCGGGAAATTGATTCGCACGTCAATGAACTGTCCCTTTTGCAAATTGGAGGGAAGCTGAATCACATGAAACTCCTGTACCCGCAAATCCTTTGGGATCGGTGCGCTTTCGTACAGCATGGACAGCATCAGCGGCGTCCCTGGCTGCAATTCGATTTTGGCGCTTTTGCCAATGACCGCTTTCTGATCGGTAATCATACCTTGCGGTACCAGACTCACAGACATCTGGACCGCCTTGAGATCATCCGCCTTAACGGTGCCGCCGGCCGGAATGGTTCGTGCCACGGTCCAGACGCTTCTGCGCGATTGTTCCTCTATTGTTTTTAGTTCCTCAATTTGCCTTTCATATTGTTCCTTCATTTGTTGCTGATTTTGTTGCTGTTCCGATTGTCGGATCAGTGAATAAATGGCCGCTGCTACAAGTAAACCTACGCTTATGGCGATTGCAGCGATAATAAGCATCTTACGGTGCCTATAAGTCCATGACATCGCTCACGTCTCCTTTCTCTTTTGGATTAAAATGCTATCGAATGTTTTACCGGGCCTCGTCACGGCGCTTCGACATTTGCTGGGTTTCGGCCTGAAACTGCCCCAGCTTTTCTTGCGCCCATACGGGCATATGCTCCGGTTTCATAAGCCCCATAAAATCCTCCCGATTCCAGCGAGCCTCCTCTCCGGTATACAAATTCAACGTGAAGACCGCTCGACCCCGGGAGTAGGCGGAGGTACCAAAACCGCTTTTCGCCAACACAAGTTGGTTAACAGCTGTGCGATATTCGGGACGCAACCGCTCCGGTCGGATGACGACGACTTGGTTATCAATGCGCATATCTTCTCGAATCGGCTGACATTGTGCTTGTGTAATAGGAGACAAGGGTATCTCGGCACTCGCCCGTTCTTCTTTAAGATCGTCCAGTTCCCACTGCACTCGAGAAACAAAATCATTCATGGCCCCAATATAATCCGTGCCAACCGCAGTTGCGTAGAATTGCTCGACACCCAGAGAATTGTTTCGGGTGCAATAACATACCATGTAGGGGCTGTCGACGTTGGTTTCATCAATGCCGAGCAGCACCTCCACCTTGCCGATGGAGATGGCCTGATAGACTTCATAGTTGTCCACCATTCGCTTCATTTCTTCCATTGTCAGTCCCCTTTCCTCTGGTATTTGCCGGCTTATCCTTCGTTCTCCGGCTCCGTTTTGATTGACCGGCTTCACGAGATTCTTTTCCTCGCTTGCGCGGCTCCTTGTTTTCATCCTCCAAAAGTCTGTTATGGTCGAAGCCCGGCTTTTCTTGCATCAGGCGCTCATATTGACGACGCCTCCCTTTTGTGAAATACATCGCGTATCGCCTCCCCAATATGGGCATAAAAAAGTCTCTCCTTCATAGGGAGAGTGCTAGCGAACAGGATGGGATGATTCGGCTACAAATTAACGTTCCTGCTCCCGCTGCCGCTTTTTATACCAGCTTTCCAGTAGTTGCACGATCAGATCTTCCTTCTGCTTTTCGGTAAACTCCCTCGGAAAGAAGCGGTCGATCCGCTCGCGCTGAATGGCGATCTTTTCTTTCTGGTTCGGCTTTTCCTCCGTGAGAATTGAGAAGATGACATCCACATTAAGCCGCCCGTCCTGGCTCAACTTTTTCATTCGCTGCGCCTGCGCCAACGAGGGGGTACAGTCCTCAGACTGCATCGTTTCGTACAGGGCTTGCTGTTCTTCTTCGGCCAAGTAAGAAAGCTCTACGGCCGGATTGAAGGCGATTTGTTTATCGTCCACCATTTCAAGAATGGACGTGGTTAGTTCCGTAAGGCGGATATAGCGCTGGATTTGTCTGCCACTTTCTCCTACATCTCGACCAATAACATCAGCACTTTCTAACTTCCCGACAACTTGTCGGGAAGTTAAGTCGGTTCGTTGTCCTTGCCGATTCATCGCCTCCAGCTTCATCTTATAGGCGAATGCTTTCTCGCTTGGCGAAATATTTTCCCGTTGCAGGTTGCTGTCCACCATAATGATGGTTGCCTGATCGTCATCCATTTCGCGAACGATACAAGGAATTGTTTCCCTGCCCGCCAGTTCGCTCGCTTTTTTCCGCCGATGCCCGGCTACCATTTCATAGCCGCCGCCCGCCTTAGGACGAACCAAGCCGGGAACAAGGACGCCGTATTGCTTTACGCTGTCCGCCATTTCCAGCATCGCTTCATCCGCCCTCACCTTAAACGGATGGCCGGGAAAATCGCTGATTTCCGACAAAGGTATGTCCATCACCTTTTCCCGCTGCTCGTCAGCGCGGCTCTCCTCGGTGGAGAATAAATCAGCGACTGTGGTCAGCTTGATGCTGGCGCGCATGTCGTCTTTCGATGCCAATGCCTTGCACCTCCTTCGTAAAGGCGGCATAAGCCTCCGCAGCTTTCCCAGCCGGGTCATGATCATAAATGCTTTTTCCTTTGGCGCTCGTTTCCGCCGCGCGTATGGATAGGGGAATTTCAGTGTTGAACACGCGCAGATTATCGCCATAGTCGCGCCGAAGAATGAACGAAACGTCTTTGGCGAATTTCGTCCGGCTGTCTACCATTGTGAGCAGCACGCCCTCCAAAACCAACTTCGGATTGATTTGCCTCCTTACACGAGCGATCGTTTGTAAGAGTTGAGTCATCCCCTTGGCGGGCAAATAATGCGCTTGAACAGGAATAATTACGCTGTCCGCCGCCGCCAGAGCATTGATGGTCAACATGCCTAAACTAGGCATGCAATCGATAAGCACGTAATCATATTCGGCTTTAACCGAATCGATGTAAGAACGCAAAATCGTTTCTCTGCTCATCGTGTTGACAAGCGATACCTCGACAGCGGATAGTTCGATGTTACCCGGCATCAAGTCAACACCCTCGCGGTGATGCAAAATGCCTTCCCGTGCCTCATATGGTTCTTCCATCATCGTTTTCACCAACAACGTTGCTAAAGATACCGACAGATTATCCGGTTCGCGGAAACCTAACGAATCCGTCAGGTTGCCTTGCGCGTCCGCATCGACCAGCAAGACCTTTTTCCCATCGGCAGCCAAACCGATTCCCAGATTGACCGCCGTAGTGGTTTTGCCCACGCCGCCTTTCTGATTGGCGAGGGCGATCACCTTGGACATCCGACACTTCTCCTTTCACGCAAAAAGCCGGTTGCGCTGAATTTTTCAGGGCAACCGGCTTTTTGAATAGTATCTATATGAAAAGAGAACGCCCCCGATAGTGGAAGACGTTCTCTTGGATATTCCTCAATTACCGTAATCTGCATTTAAAAAGATCGCGAAACTACGGCTATTTTAATTATCTACTCTCAACCGGATTGTATTGAGTGCTCTATATCTGTTTAAAGCTTCAATTTCGCTGTAGACATCTAACGAACCGCTCACATCCTCTATTGTAACAACAAGAGCGTAGGAAACATCATCATTTTTATCCTCCCAACGCGAAAACAATTCAAGCCAGACCTGCCAGTCACCAGCATTAAATCTAGAGAAGAGTTTACTGAACTGATGACAAACATCCCATTTTTGTCGTCCTTCTTTGAAATCTTGTTGAACAGGCTGCAATGTCACTCCGTCTACATGACTTTTCTTTAATGAAGCCCGTATATATGCCCCTAAATATTCCGTACCCTTTGTTCTATCCACCGATGGCCTAGACACACATGTTACAGAAACCTTTGCAACATTACGTCCAACCTGGGCTGCCAAAATTGGTGGCATATATATTGTTACTCTTTCCTTAGTAGTTCTGTTTAAAGTGCCTGTCCTAACAAAAGTCACTTTTGACGGAGACGAATATTTACTGTCATCTACATCGGAAATTCCCCTACCATATAGATTATGCGCTAGAGCAAGTTCCTCTTCTTCCATCCCATCCACGTCCCATAAAGCAACTGCATTATGATAAAGCAACGCTTTTGATAATAGCGTATCTCGATCCGGAATCGTATTTAGTATTTCTGCGTAATCACCTGCTACAATAGGAGCAGAAAAGCTAGTGCCCGCATCAGCTATTAACTTTCCATCTTTTGAAATAACCATTGAAAATGGATCATTAGGTACGGATGCATCACTACCATCCAGAATAATCGTTCCTGCATATGCGCTTAAATCTGGCTTCGAGAATCCTTGAAAACCTGGACCACGTCGACTATAAGGTGCAATTTGGTTTTTCTGAGAAAGACTATTTTGGTGGTCTGCACCGATAATTGATCCAACTACTACCGATAGCATCGAATCTGCCGGTGCGGATATTCTTGAATCATCATCATCCAAAATATCTTCCAGACCAAATTCTGTTTGCCAAAGCTTATGATTACCCGCCGATACAAAAAACTGTACGCCTGTTCTTGATTGTAAAGCGTCTAGTTCATAACCAATAATACTCATTTGCTTCTTCGCTGTGAGGAATGATTAGCAAATTAAAAGACCGTCAATACTGGAAA
>NZ_CAUPYC010000100.1:0-9527 GCF_963515335.1 uncultured Paenibacillus sp.
ACCACAAACCCTTGCTACATCAACACTTGGAAATAAATGTCGCCAAACTCGGGAATAAAATAAACGATTGTTGCCTAAATATGCTCTACTTTGCTATATTGATTTCATCAAGCCGATAGGAGGCGTTCCTATCCATCCGTTGCGCAAAAAGCTCTCGGGAGACGAACGGTTTCCGTTCGACCTGGTCTGATCCGGCGCGTGGAATTGGATGGCTCTTACTCACTCCTGAGATGTTTTGAACATGCCGCAAAGAAGAACAGCTACAAGATCGAAACGTCCGTCGAAGAACGCGCACGATTAGAGACGCTGATCCGGGACATGCATACCGAACAGCAAACACAAAAGTCCGGCTTCCGTCAATCGATACTCATCCATCTTCAGCTTTTGTTGCTGATTATTAATCGGCTGGCCGTCACTATACCTGCCGGAAGTACCGGCAATTCCGGAAGCGAGCCCCTTTGGATGAAGGAAACCCTGTTGTTTATCGACAGGAACCTTGGCGCCGAGCTGCGGCTTGCCGCGCTTTGCCGGCGAGCAGCCGTCACGCCGTCGCACTTTTCACAGGTCTTTAAACAGCTGACCGGAATGAACGTAACCGATTATGTCATTGCGAAGCGGATTGTTTACGCCAAGGAACTGTTGGTGCGGACGGACGAAAATATGAACCGGATCGCGACGGCTTGCGGCTTTGAAAGCGCGTCTTACTTTTTTAAAATGTTCAAGAAGCTGACAGGCATGACACCGCTCACCTACAAACGCAATCAACGCATCTGAAACATGAAGACCACCGGCAAGGCCTTATAAGCCTTTACAGTGGTCTTCATCTCCCCGATTAACGCAATTTTAGGATACTCGTCCGGCCGGACAGCGAATTAGCGGCGTTTCATAGCTTATAAAACCTCTTGGCATTCAGCCCGAACAGCTTGTTCCGCTCCTCTTCCGTCCAATGGGCGGGAAGGGCTTGCACGAGCACGTCCATCAGCTGATCGTAATCGGCCGCCAGCAGGCATACCGGCCAATCGCTGCCGAACATGACCCGGTCCGGGCCAAACAGGCCAACAATCTCACGGATATAGGGCTTGAAGTCAGCGGGCTTCCAGTTCCGGTGGTCGGCTTCCGTCACCATTCCGGATAATTTACAATAAATATTCGGATGCTCCGCAATTTCACGCATCCGGCTGTTCCATGGCTCCATTGCGCCTTCGGCTATATTAGGCTTGGCAATATGATCAATGACGGCCCTCAGGCCAGGTACTCGTTCCAGCAGCTCAACCAACGGATCAAGTTGGCTCGAAACGACAAGTATGTCGATCGGCGTATCCTGCTCTGCAAAATAACGCATGGCCTCTATGAAATGCGGCTGCAGAATCGCGCATGCATCCGGCATTTCCTGGACCATGATACGGAAGCCGACAAATTTGGGATGGCTGCTGAGCCGCTTATAATGTTCTTTATAAGCCGGATCGTTCAGATCCAGCCATCCGACAACGCCGAGAATGGAGGGATCGCCTTCCGCCAAAGACAAGATATACTCCGTTTCAGCCAGCGTAGGGGCGGTCTGAACGACGATGGACCCGTCGATTTGGTGACGTTTAAGGTTCGGCGATAAATCATGCGGGAGAAAATCCCGGTAGAGAACCGGAATGTCCGGCGCAATCCATCCATAGTCGCCCCGATCGATTTTCCAATAATGCTGGTGCGCATCGATTCTCATTCGACCGCCGCTCCTTTCCGCTTATGTCTCCTTGACGACGCCTTTCTTCAGAATGAGATTGGCGTAAAGCGCGCTCTCGCCGGTTGCCACGATGGCATACGCCCGCTTCGCGCGCTCATAGAACTCGAATCGTTCAACCTCCTCGAACGGGTCGTCCAATCCCGCTCTCGCTTTCACGATCTCGCGGTACCGGGACCACACGGGTGTGTCCACCGGGTCGCCGGGAACGACCCCCATCAACGCTGCCGGTTTATCCACATAAGCGTCCAATGGGAACAATGCGAGAATCGCATCCAATAATTCGGGCACACCGTGGCCGTCGCAGCGGATGAGTTTGCCGGCGTGGCTCGCTGCCGGAAAATTGCCGTCAGCCAGCACAATTTCGTCGCCGTGTCCCATCTCCATCAACACTTTCAGAAGCTCGGGCGATAGCAGCTTCGGAATTCCCATTAACATCGCTCATTTACCTCCCGTCAGAGACGTTTCATAAAGTTCCGGTCAGCTCCTTAAACCGCTCATAGGCGAAATCCCATTCAGCGTTGTCTTCAGGCGGCGCATATGTATCGACCGGAAACGACGCTGCCGCGAGCCGGCGCGCATGCTGTAAATCCGCACATTTACCCCGTGCGATGAGTTGCACCAGAATGTTGCCGATCGCGCTCGCTTCAACGGGTCCGGCCATTACCGGCCGGCCGATCGCGCCGGCCGTGAATCGGCACAGCAGCTCGTTCCGTATGCCCCCGCCGACCATATGAAGCCTGTCAAACCTCCGTCCGGCAAGCCGCTCCGTTTGATCCAGCGCTTGCCGATAGCGGAGCGCCAGGCTCTCGAGAATGCATCTTGCATATTCACCCTTCGATTCCGGCACGGGCTGGTTCGTCTCCCGGCAATAGCTTTGAATTTTGTCCGTCATCCCGCCCGGACCGTAGAACCTCGCATCGTCCGGCATGATCATGCTGCGGAACGGGGGAGCCATACGCGCTTGCTCCGCCAGCTCCTGAAAAGAAGCCGCCTTATCCCGTTCATCCCATTCGCGCTTGCACTCCTGCAAAATCCAGAGGCCCATAATGTTTTTCAACAGCTGGTATGTGCCGCCGACGCCCCCTTCGTTCGAAAACGCCGACTCTCTCGCTTCCTGTGAAATAATCGGCTTTTCCAGCTCCGTTCCAAGTAACGACCACGTACCGCAAACAAGATAAGCAAACGGTCCTTCCGGCGCGGGAACAGCGGCTACAGCGGATTCCGTGTCGTGCGTGCCGACGGCCACCGCCTCGATCTTCGGTACGTTCAGTTCATGGCATACAACGTCGGCAAGCGAACCGACCAGGTTGCCGGGAAGCACAGGCTCCAGGAAAATCCGCGAGGGAATGCCCAACCGTTCCATTAAGCCCGTATTCCAGACCCGCTCCACCGGCTTGAACAGCTGAGTGGTCGTCGCCATCGTAAACTCGCATACCTTGCGGCCGGTAAGGAAATAGGTCAGGAGATCGGGCGTCAGCAGCAGCGTTTGCGCCGCTTGCAGCTGAGGCGAGCCGGCCTTGACCATCGCATACAGCTGATAAATCGTATTGAAGGGCATACTTTGCAGGCCGCCTTGCTCATACAGCTCTTCGGCCCCTATCAGGGCGCCGACCTCCTCGATCAATCCTTCGGTTTGCGGATCCCGGTAATGGTAAGGATTGCCCAGCAGCTCGCCGTTCGCGTCAAGCAGTCCGAAATCGACACCCCAAGTATCGATCCCGAACGACTCGACTGCGCAGCCTTGCTGGAACGCCTTGCGGATTCCCGCCTTCACCTCTTGCAGCAGCAGTAAAATATCCCAATGCAAATGACGGCCTACTTGAACCGGCCGATTCGGAAAGCGGTGGATTTCGGTCACCCGAAGCGCAGGCTGCCCGCCTTCATCCGTCAGTTCGCCGATTAGCGCTCTTCCACTGCTTGCCCCCAGGTCGAAGGCAAGCGCACTCGAAAGCACCGTCACTCACGACCGTCTCCTCTCATCCGTTCATCTTCCGGAGCAATTGAATCCG
Organism: uncultured Paenibacillus sp.; assembly: GCF_963515335.1. Taxonomy (NCBI): domain Bacteria; kingdom Bacillati; phylum Bacillota; class Bacilli; order Caryophanales; family Paenibacillaceae; genus Paenibacillus; species uncultured Paenibacillus sp. The sequence goes on from NZ_CAUPYC010000100.1 coordinate 3,745, forward strand.
GTACGCTTCGCTCTCCAGGGAAGCCACCTCTTCGACTTCCTCCTCCGTGAGCGCCTTAGGGGCCCGGATCGCGCTCGCAATCAGATAGATTTTCGCGCTCTCCTCCACGACTTCCGTCCGGTAATAGGCTTCCCGCAGATTGCGGCCCGTCGTTACGAGGCCATGATTGCCGAGCAGAATCGAGCTGGCGCCGTTCACCTTCTCTACGAAGGCGTCGGCCAGCCGGTCCGTCGTCGGCAGGACATAGGGCACATACGCCGTTTTGCCGACCAGCGCGGCCTGATCCGGGAACATGACCGGCAAATCCTGCTCCACCAGTGTGAAAGCGATGCAATAAGGAGGATGCGTATGAACAATCGCGCCGATATGCGGATTTTCCCGATAGGCGTACAAATGCATTAGCACCTCGGAGGAAGGCCGCAGTCCGTTATCCGTAATCGCGCCGCTGGCGATGTCCACTTCCACCCATTGCTCCGGCTCGATTTCATCGAGAGCGAAGCCGCTCGGCGAGAGGTACATGTTATGTTCGTGCTTCGCGCTGATGTTGCCGCCGGGTCCGACGACCAGCTTGTTGGCTACCGTTTTGCGCGCGTAATTGGACAGCTCTTCCCGAATGCGCATGCTGCTCATCGCCTCATACCCCCTCTCCCGTTACTTGTACAGCGGGCCGAAATTTAGGCAGGCGCGGAAATCGGCGCTTTCCGGATCGGCCGTACCGAACAATCCCCATGCCCGAGGGCGGAAAATTCGGTCGTCCGCCACATTGTGCATATTGACCGGAATGCGCAGCATCGATGCGAGCGTGATCAGGTCGGCGCCGATATGGCCGAAGCTGATCGATCCATGGTTCGCCCCCCAATTATCCATCACATCATAAACGGTGCGGAACGCGCCTGCACCGGTCAGGATCGGCGCAAACCACGTCGTCGGCCAGGTCGGGTCCGTTCTTTTATCGAGCGCCTCATGCACATCTGCCGGCAGATCGACCGAGTAGCCTTCGGCGATTTGCAGCACCGGCCCGATGCCCTTCACCAGATTCAAGCGGCTCATGGTCATCGGCATGCCGCCGCGCGTCAGGAAGTCCGACGAATAACCGCCGCCGCGGAAATACTCCACCGAAGCCGGCCTCCAGGAGGTCGCCTTCAAGCATTTGTCCGCCTCCTCGGGGGTAATCTCCCAGAAAGGCTTCATGGCCGGCTTGCCGTCCTTCGTCTGTTCCCCGGTTCCGTCGAGCGTCGCCGGCCCCGAGTTGATCAGATGCAGAATTCCGTTCTCCGCTGCGCCGGCGAGCGAATGTCCGGTAACCCGCTTCACGGCGTCCGGACTCCAATAGGTGCGCACGTCTGCGAAAATTTGCGCCGTATTCGTGAGCAGGTAGCCGAACAGCATGGAGACCCCGTTCAGGCTGTCATTCTCAGTTGCAACGATATACGGCGCGCGAATGCCGTTCCAGTCGAAGGAGGAATTCAGCATGGCCTCCATGAAGTCCCCGTTCGGGAAGTGGTCCGTCCATTGCCGCTGGCCCTGAAAACCGGATACGATCGCATGGTGTCCAAGCGCTTCTTCCCCGAAGCCGAGCTCACCCAGCCGCGGGTTGCCGACCATCAGATCCCGCGCGATCTGCGTCATTTTGACCACAGTCTCCCAATCCCTATCCTTGCTTTCGCGCGACGTTTGCAGCTGAGACGGGTTATTGTCCGGTCCTTCCGGACAATGCTCCTTCACCCACGTAAGCGCTTTCTCAAATTCCGCGTCGTCATAAATGCCTTCTTCCATGCGCCGTACAAATTCGGTCATATCGACGTATTCCGTGCGCATGCCGAGGTACTCCTGAAAAAAAACGTCGTTCACAATCGAACCCGCGATGCCCATCGAGACAGACCCCATTGCCAGATAGGATTTGCCTTTCATGTAGGCGACTGCAAGCCCTGCCCTGGCAAAACCGATCAGCTTCGCTTTTACATCCTCCGGTACCGTCGTACTGCCTGCATCCTGCACCTCCTCACCGTAGATGCCGAAAGCGGGAAGCCCTTTTTGCGCGTAGCCTGAAAGCACCGCCGCCAGATAGACGGCACCCGGCCGTTCCGTGCCGTTAAAGCCCCAGACTGCCTTCGGAATCGATGGATCCGTATCCATCGTCTCCGTCCCGTAGCACCAGCATGGCGTCACGGTGATCGATACGCCTACACCGGCTTTGGCAAATTTATCCGCGCAAGCGGCCGCTTCCGCCACGCCACCGATGCACGTATCGGCAATGACGCATTCGACCGGCTCGCCGTTCGGGTAGCGCAAATGCTCGGAAAGCAGCGCCGCCGTCGCTTTTGCCATATTCATCGTCTGATCCTCCAACGATTCGCGAATACCCTTTCTCCGTCCGTCGATCGTCGGCCGAATGCCGATTTTCGGAAACCCTTGCTGAAAACGATAAGCCGTATCTGTCACCTTGATCCCTCCATATGATAAATAATGTTACCGATAACTTTAAAATATCAATACCGCCCTCTTGCTGTCAACAGCTTCTTTTGGGTAAGATAAAGTCAGAGTTTTTCAAAGTTTTGTGGTCAAGGAGATTTCGCAATGGTAACGATATACGACATCGCCGCAAAGGCAAACGTGTCCGCCATGACCGTTTCCAGAGTTATCAATAACACCGGCAAAATAAGCGACAAAACGCGGGCGAAAGTGAAACGGGTGATGGAGGAGCTGAATTACGTGCCGAACCAGACGGCGCGAAGCCTTGTGCTTCAGCAGACCCGTATTCTTTTTCTGCTTATTACGGATATCATGAATCCCTTCTATACGACGCTATCCCGCGGCGCCGAGGATGCCGCCCGGAAACACGGCTACCGGCTGTTGTTCGGCAACAGCGACGAGAACGTGGAGAAAGAAGCGGAGTACATCAACACCATATTAACGGCTCGAGTGGATGGCGTGCTCGTGGCGCCGGCCGGCGATCCTTCGCAAACGCATCTGGAAATGCTCCGCAGACACCAGGTGCCGTTCGTCTTGCTCGACCGGGAGGTGCCGGGCATTGAGTGCGACATCGTGCTGGGCGACAGCAAGGAAGGCGCCCGCAGACTTGTCGAGCATTTGGTCGCCCACGGACATCGGAACATCGCCATGCTGAACGGCTCATCCTCGATATCCAGCGCTCGTCTCCGGTTGCAGGGCTATTTGGAGGCATTGAAGCTGAACGATTTGCCCATTGAAGAAACGCGCATCTACGAAACCAGCTTCGGACCGATGAACGATCTCTCGGAGATGGATCGGTGGCTCTCGCGGATGGATCCTCTCCCGTCGGCGATCGTAGCGGGCAACAACGTGCTCGCTTTGGAGATCATTCGGCTGCTCCGGGCAAGGGGATTAAGCGTCCCTGACGACTTGTCCGTCGTTTGCTTCGATGACTTCGGCCCCTATGCGGAGATGGATCCGTTCATCACGGTCGCCGCGCAGCAGGCTTACCAATTCGGCTATTTGGGGATGCAAATGCTGATCGAGCGGATCAAGGAAGGTCCGGAAGCGGGACCGTGGCGCAAGATCGTGCTGCCTGCGGATTTGATCGTCAGGAGGTCGGTGATGCACATCAAGTAACAGGACTCGGGTGCTTGCGCTGAACATTCCATATGTAGTTGCGCATGGTTTTCTCGCTTAGTTGAGTTTCACTATAGCAAAAGCCGACAATTTTCTCGGGGATCCTAGTCTATCTGTGCCTCGCGGGATAAACCAGCGCTAATCCGGGTCATAATAAACTAAAAACCGTGGAGGCGATTCTCGTGGACTACAAAACCGCCGAACTGTCCGAAGAACAAATACGGCAGCTCAAGCAAGTAGAAGAAAGCTTGTCCAGAACGACCGGTGACGACATCGTTCTCATCGCGTACAAGCAGCAACATGAAGACGGTAAAGAGGGAACCGGTTTTACGGAACTTGTTTAATCCCGGTGCCATTCGACTCACGATCTCCTGATTCCCGTTCAGCGCCTGTCATCAACAGCAGGTCCCCTTCGTTGCCGGAGGGGATTTTGGCTTTTCCTCCGCCGTCAAAAAAACCTCCTCCCCAACTTTCTCGGCGAAAGCGGTTAGAAGGTTTGAATCACCCGCAAAAGCTAACGTCAAATTTTGAGTTCCCCAAGCTTGATCAGCTCGACAACCGCTTGCGAACGGCCTTTGACGTTTAATTTTTGCATGACGTTGGATATGTGGTTGCGCACGGTTTTCTCGCTGATGAACAATTGCTGCGCGATATCCCTCGTGGTTTTGTCCTGCACCAGCAGTTCAAATACCTCGCGTTCACGGTGGGTCAATAAAAACTTGCTGTGGTCGCTTCCCTTCAATGTTTGTCACCCCTCCTTGCCCGGGTTGTATAGTGTTTACAAGGTTAAGGGATACAGTCAACTTATCATATGAGCGGCGAGTACCGGTGGTGCGGTATCCCGGGGAAAATGGGCGATTCGGGAGGCTGCAGGCGCCCCGCTCGTTTGCAAGGCGCATCCTGTGGGAAATAACGGTTAGGAGGGGAATGCTGAAACAGCACGTCTTGCACGCCTGACTTGCACGCCTTTTTCGGAAAGGGGAAATGCCGTTTATGGACGAGAAAACATTAGAAAGCAAGTTGCCCGAACGAACGCATTCATACTGGCTTGCCTTTTTGCGCCCGCGCGCTTTCATGCAGCCTCCGACCTTAAATCGTTCGTTACGCAGAACGCGGCCGTAGCCAAGGATTTCGTAAAGGGCAAGCTCGAGGTCGTGACACGCAGCCCCGACGATCTGCAGCCGGGCGAAGGCGCGGTCGTGCGGATGAACGGCAAGCGGACGAGTCCGAGATCGGCCACCAAGGCAAACCGGTTACGTAAGCATCATATGCGGCATGCGCCAAAAAGGAAAGCATCCCCTCGCAGCCGACGCCGGGCGCCGGCTGCGGAAGGGATGCTTTTACACGTCAATCGTAAAGCGCTCTTGTGCCGTGGCTGTACCGCAATCCCGAATCGACCGGAAACATCCGCTCGACCATGCCGTTGAATTCGGCGATCAAGCCTTGAATCGGAAGCCCTTCGTCGACCTGTGCCTTGTAACCGCCCATCCGATCCACGAACTCGGGATTCGCCGATACGAATACCTGCTCGGTATGAGGCGCCATCGTTTTCACGCGATCGGCAATCCGGCGTTTGAATGCTTCCTCGTCCGCCCCCGCTCCGTCCGCTCCGTCCATACGGACGGCTACATAAGCATTGCGATCGGTAAGCACCACATAGGATGCCTCGACCCCCTTAAGCTCGTTGAGACGATCGGCTATTTCGCGGCTCATTTCCATCCGGTAGTTCCGGTGATCGCCGATCAGGTTGTTGCTGTTGAGCCGTTTGCCGTTCTCCCGGTTCTGTTCGTTGCGAATGTCGTCGGCAAACCGTTTATCGATGATCTTATTGCCGCTGCCGTCCTGTCCGGCTGCTTGCAGCCGGATATTTTTGTTCCCGACGTCGCCTTGCGTATCCGAGCATCCCGACAGCAGGCAAGCAATAAGGAAACAAGCCGTTCCGATCATGGCTGCACGTTTCATGCGTCACCCTCCGCTTCGCTGATACGGGGCGGCTGATGGGCTGCCCCGGTTGTAGCGTTTGCAGGGAGCGGCTGTCTTATGCGCAAAATGATGGGAGGGCTGCGGTTTTAGGCCGGCGGCGAAGCCGCGACGGCAGATTGATTTTATAAAATACATATTGTAGTATCTTAATGTAAATACATGACCTATGCAGTTCAAGTCAGTAACTGGTAATCAGTCATTACGCCAAA
>NZ_CAUPYC010000101.1:0-8988 GCF_963515335.1 uncultured Paenibacillus sp.
GCTACGCCTAAACCAGAAATCTACCTAGGATTACCACGAAGTGCATAGGTCATGTAATAGTGATACACTAGTGATCAGGTTATAATTGATCCAGAAAAGATGTGTGACTAGGTTGCGCCCTGGCTTGCTGTGCTAAGCAGGAACGCCTGCATCCTTTCTGCAAAACGTAGGGTATAAGGAAGGTAAAAATGAGCAACAGACAAACTAAGACAGACGTTATCTTAATTGGTGCCGGAATCATGAGTGCGACTTTGGGGTCAATGCTGAAAGAATTAGTACCGGACTGGGAGATTACAGTGATTGAGAGGCTCTCAAACGCAGGAGAGGAAAGCTCTAACGAATGGAATAATGCGGGAACGGGGCATGCTTCACTGTGCGAGCTTAATTACACCGTTGAACAACCGGACGGATCCATAGATATCAGCAAAGCTATAAAAGTTAACGAAGAGTATCAGGTTTCAAAGCAGTTTTGGTCTTATCTTGTAAACAGCAAGCTGATACGCAATCCGCGAGACTTTATCATGCCAGTTCCGCATATGAGTTTTGTACAAGGGGAGCAAGATGTAACGTTTCTAAAAAAACGTTTTGATGCGCTGTCTAACCATCCCCTGTTTCAAGGGATGGAATTTTCCGATGACCCGGGGAAACTGACGGAATGGATTCCGCTTATGATGAAAGACCGGACATTGAATAAACCTATAGCGGCAACCAGAATTGAATCCGGAACGGATGTCAACTTCGGCGCTTTAACGCGCATGTTGTTTGCCCACTTAAAGAAGAAAAACGTCGATATCAAATTCAAACATAATGTTGATGATATTAAACGCACCAGTGACGGCTCGTGGGAATTGAAAGTGCGGAATGTCGATAGAGGTACCGTCGAACGCCATACTGCAAAATTCGTCTTTATCGGCGGTGGGGGAGGAAGCCTGCATTTGCTGCAAAAATCCGGTATTCCTGAAGGAAAAGGTATTGGAGGATTTCCGGTAAGCGGACTATTCATGGTGTGTCAGAACCCGGATATTGTAGCGCAGCATCGTGCAAAAGTATACGGAAAAGCTTCGGTTGGCGCTCCTCCAATGTCTGTTCCGCATCTTGACACGAGATTTATCGACAAGAAGGAAACGATGTTTTTTGGGCCGTTTGCCGGCTTCTCACCAAAGTTTTTGAAATCCGGTTCAATGTTTGATTTGTTAACTTCCGTAAAACCCCATAATCTCGTAACGATGATGGCGGCAGGCGTAAAAAACGTTCCATTGACAACATACCTGATCAAGCAAGTTATGTTATCGAAAGAAGAGCGCATGGAAGCTTTGCGGGAATTTATCCCGAATGCCAAAAGCGACGATTGGGATTTACTGCTGGCAGGCCAGCGTGTGCAAATTATCAAAGATACGGCTGCCGGCAAAGGAACGCTTCAATTCGGTACGGAAGTTATTAGTGCCGCTGATGGCTCAATAGCTGCATTGCTCGGCGCTTCTCCGGGTGCTTCTACCGCCGTTTCCGTCATGCTTGAGGTAATAAAAAAATGTTTCCCGCAACACATGAAAGCGTGGGAGCCGAAAATAAAAAAGATGATTCCTTCTTATGGCGAGTCACTATTGAAAAACCCAGACCTTGTCCACGAAATTCATACTTTAACTGCGCGGACGCTTGGCTTATCGGGTAAAAAACAAGCAAATTCCGCATAACCGAAAAACCCGTATGTTAAAGGAAGCATAAGTTGCCGTTTTGGTAAATTTACGCTTCCTTTATTTTTTCAAGTACCTTTATTGGTTTAGCCGACAGAAGTTAATTTTGATGACTGTTGGTTGTGGGGGGGTTCTGTGAAAATCAAAACGCACGATTGATCAATGTTCGTCTTTAAGAAGTAGTGGATTTCTTGAAAATGCCAATAAGATGCCCGACCCAAGTTTTTGAGGGGATAACAAGGATCCGGTGCGGGTGTTCCAGGATACGGTGAGCCGTACCACGCAATCAGGAGGGACGATTTATGGAAATAGGGATCAGCACCTTTGTAGAGACATCGCCGGACGTTGAAACCGGTGAGGTGATGAGTCATGCACAGCGGCTGCATGAGGTTGTCGAGGAAATTGTACTTGCGGATCAGGTCGGATTGGATGTATATGGCGTGGGCGAGCATCATCGTAAAGATTATGCGGCGTCTGCTCCTGCAGTCGTGCTGGCTGCGGCTGCGTCGCAGACGAAACGGATACGGCTGACAAGCGCGGTTACGGTGCTTTCTTCCGCCGATCCGGTGCGCGTGTTTCAGGATTTTGCCACGCTTGACGGGATCTCGAACGGACGTGCGGAGATTATGGCGGGCCGGGGCTCTTTTATCGAATCGTTCCCGCTGTTCGGATATGACTTGAATGACTACGACGCGCTCTTCGATGAGAAGCTGGAGTTGTTGTTGAAAATCCGGGAGTCTGAGAAAGTGACCTGGAGAGGCGGGCATCGGCCGGCGATTGATGATCTGGGCGTGTATCCGCGTCCGGTTCAGAATCCACTGCCGATATGGATTGGCAGCGGGGGCAATACGGAATCCGTTATTCGCGCGGGCATGCTCGGACTGCCGCTTGTATTGGCAATTATTGGAGGCAGTCCCGTTCGGTTTGCGCCGCTCGTGCAGCTCTATAAGAAAGCGGCAGCTCACGCAGGCCATGATGCATCGCAGCTGCCGGTTGCTTCGCACTCGCACGGTTTTATTGCGGAGAGTACCCAGGCAGCGGCCGACAAGTTTTTTCCGTCCACCCAGCAAAGCATGAATGTGATTGGACGGGAGCGGGGCTGGGGGCATTACGACCGTTCAGCCTACGATGCCGCGCGCAGCTTTGAAGGAGCGCTGTACGTCGGCGATCCGGAGACGGTCGCCCGGAAAATCATCCACCTTCGTAAGAACGTAGGCATCACACGCTTTTTCCTGCACGTACCGCTTGGTACGATGCCTCATGAGGACGTGATGAGAGCCATCGAGCTGCTGGGAACAGAGGTGGCGCCGCGGGTTCGAGAAGAAATATCCGGATGGGAAGCCGAGAACGAAGCGAAGCAGTAAACCTGGCGCCTCTTGTATACGGGGACAATGTTCCGGCAAAGAACAGACTTCACTATGCAAGAGGCGCTTAATATAAAGCTTGAAACGAATATCAAGAGAAGCAAGGGAGACGGTTGCGTGGGTAAATTGTTTTTATCTCTGGTGGTCGTTCTTTCATTGGCCGGAACCGGTGTTGCCGGCGCGAATAAAGACAATGCCTCATTCCAGCAAATGGCTTCCCAAATCAATGCCGATGCCTGGGTAGTCATGGATAATCGAACGGGAAGGATCATAGCGGAGCGCAACAAGGATATGCGTTATTATCCTGCAAGCATCACGAAGATCGGCACGGCCATTATGGCGTTGGAACGGGGGCGGCTGGATGATGTCGTAACGATCTCGAAAGCTGCAGCGGCAACTGAAGGAAGCAGTTTGGAGCTGACAAGCGGAGACAAGCTGACGCTCAGGGATTTGCTTTACGGTATTATACTCCATTCGGGAAATGACGGTGCTGCAGCGATTGCGGAGCATATATCTGGAGATGAGAACCAATTTGCCAAGGAAATGACCCTTTTTCTTAGAACGATTGGCGCCCGGAATACCAATTTCACCAATGCCAGCGGGTTGCCCGACGATCAGCATTATACGACGGCTTCGGATATGGCGGTTATAACAAGATACGCCATGAGCAATCCCGTTTTCCGGGATATTGCGGCTGCCAAGTCTTATGACTGGAAGGATGAGCTGTGGAGTAAAAGGCTGGAGGACCATGAGAGGCCTGAAGCAAAAATATTAGGATTGTCTTGGGACGGCACCGCTCAAATCGTAAATCACAATCGGTTGTTAACGCTCTACGAAGGCGCCATCGGGGTGAAAAACGGCTTTACCGATGAGGCCCGGTATACATTGGTTGGTGCCGCTCAAAGAAACGGAACAGAATTAATTGCCGTTGCCCTGAAGTCTGAGAATGCGGTTTCGGCATACCAAGATATGGCCAAGCTTCTGGACTACGGTTTTACTGTAACTGCAACTGAAACAGTTGCAAACGAGCAGCCTGTTGAAGTTGTCGAATCGCAAGCCGAATTACCCCGCTATGCCGGCAAAGCAGAGGAACCGGCGCAGCCGGTTATCGATCCCGAGTCGGCATCGTCCGGCGGCAATCCCGGCATCCTCTACTTGTTAACCGGCATATTGGGGTTCATTGCGGTTAGTTATCTCGTTTATGCCTTGCGCAAGCCGAAACGCAACGTTCGATAGATTGATGGCGGCTTTGCTTATACGGCTATGCCGCTCATTCCATGACCTTGTTTCGCGTTTGCTTGATTCTGACATACATAAGAATGAGCGCCACTATGATCGTGACGATACTTGTCACTTGCGCCGTGCGCAGATCGAAGAACGTATACAAGCTGTCGCCCCGGGTGTACTCCAGGAAGAAGCGGGCAACCGAATACGTGATGAGCATGAACAAGAACAGGAAGCCGTCGAAAAGCTTTCGCTTGCGTAGCGCGAGAACGACGCCCATAATGATCAAATCCGCAGCGGCCTCGAACAGGGCCGTGGGAAAGAGCGGCACGGGTCCGTTCGCTTCATAGGCCATGGTGCCGGGTTTATAGACAACGCCGAACTGCTCGGACACGATTCCGTAGTCGTCTCCCGCCATGAAGTCGCCGATTCTGCCGATGGCCATGCCGAGTATCAATCCCGGCGCTACGATATCGGCAAACGACCATACAGGAAGCTTGTTTTTGCGGGCAAACCAGACTCCGGCAATGATGCCGCCGGCAAGTCCCCCCTGCAGAGCGAGTCCGCCTTCCCAAATTCGCAGAATGCTGATGGGGTCGGAGGCGTAACTTTCCCAAGAGAAAATCACATACCAGATACGCGCGCCGAGAACGCCCGCAATCAGGGCATAGGTGGCAAAATCGAGTACCAGCTCCGGATTGATTCCGCTGAGCTTGGCCTGTCGGCGCGTTAACAGAATGGCGAGCAAAGCAGCTACGGCGATGCCGAGCCCATGGGTTGGCACTGAAAATCCAAAAATGGTGAATACTTCAAATCCGATCATCCGTTTCCGCACTCCCTTAAATTTTTTGTCAAAGCTACTACTTGAGTTCGATTATAGATCACATTATCGCACATAAATGTGTGTCTTCTGTGAACAATTTTACGGACGGGGGAGTAAAACGGTAAAAATGCTTCCTCGTCCTGGCCGGCTCTGCACCCGGATAGAACCGTCATGCAGTTCGACAATGCGTTTGCAAATGGATAAACCGAGGCCGGCGCCTCCGTGAGCGCGGGAGCGGGACTTTTCCACCCGGTAGAAGCGCTGCCAGATTTGGTGGATATTTTCTTCCGGAATGCCTATGCCGGTATCCGAAACCGTTACTTCAATCGCATAAGGAAGCTCCGACACCTTGATTTCCACATGCCCGCCGGCAGGCGTATATTTTTTTGCGTTTTCAAGCAGATTGACCAGCACTTGTGAAATGCGTACAGGATCGATGAAGCCGTTTATCGTGCGCTTCTTCGGCGGATTCCATTGAAGGGTGATTTCAGCTTCGGCAAATCCGAGCTTAAACTCATCGACGGCCTGCTGAATCAAAGCGATGAGATTGACCGATTCTTTTTGAATACGGTAGTTGGTCTGATCAAGCTGCACCAATTCGAATAAATCGTCGGACAAATGGTATAGGCGGTTCGAAGCGTCAAAAATATAATCGAGAAATTTCTCCTTTTCCTCCTCGTCTTGAATCGCTCCGGCACGTAAAATATTGGCATATTCTCGAATGTACGTAATCGGCGTGCGCAGTTCATGGGAGATTTCAGCCAGAAAATCTTGTCGTTCCAAGCGGTAATGCTTTAATTCATGTGAGAAATCCATCAGGGAACGGCTGAGCTCGGCGATTTCATCCTTCCCGTCCGTTGCCAAGGAAAAATTGTATTTGTTCTGGCTTAACAGCCGGACAGCGTTTTTCATATTCACCAAAGGCCGAGTGATGCGCTTGGCGATAATAAAGATGAGCACGGCGGAAGCAACCGATGAGGTGATCGTCACCCCGATCAGAATGCGCTGAAGGGATTCAATGGCGGTTCTGATCGGCTCGGACGGGGTGAACATGATGACGGTGGCCACGGTCTTGCCTTGTATCGTTACGGGCGATTTCGAGACCAGATACGGTTTGTTTCTCCAATCGCTCTCGACCAATTCGGATGGTGCGTCATTGAATTCAGGAAGCGGCCGCAGATAGACGTTCTGGGATGGAGGCAAAGACCGCGACTGGGTAAGAACTTGGCCTGATGAATCGAGGACAATTACAGATGTGATGGCGTTTTTCTCCATCAACTTCACATGCTCCAGCGTCGGCGGACTGAAATCGCTGCTCAAGACACCGGCGTGGCTGTGCCCGCGGTGTATGAGCTCATTCACCACTTGTTGGAAGTAAAATTTCTCAAACAACGGGTACAGAATCAGACCCAGGATCAGGATCAGGCTTATGAAAAGACTGAAAATGAGCAGCCCCAGCTTATGATGAACGCGGTGGAATTGCAAGAAGCGCATGGGTGTCGTCATAGCAGCTTGTATCCTACCCCCCACATCGTTTTGATCAAATCGTCTGCGCCGGCTTCCCTTAATTTGCCGCGCAAATTGCGAATGTGTGAATCGACGGTCCGGTCGTCCCCGTCGAAATCGAAGCCCCAAACATTCTCGATCATCTGATCGCGGGTTAACGCTTGTCCGGGATGGCTTAACATGAACCGAAGCAGGGCGAATTCATGGGCGGTAAGGTGAACCGGATGGCCTTCGTAATGCACTTCGTGCGATTCCGCGTTCAAGGCAAGGCCTTTGTATTGAATCATCTGCCGCCGCGCAGCCGGAGAAGACCGGGCACGGCGAATCAAGGCCTTGATTCGGACGATCAGCTCCGCCTCCTCGAACGGCTTGGTCAAATAATCATCCGCACCGCTCTCGAACCCCTCTATTTTATCTTTCAGCTGATTTCGGGCCGTCAGCATCATAATGGGGACCTGGTTGGATATGCGAACCTGCTTGCATAATTCGCGGCCGTCCATATCCGGCATCATCCAATCGACCAGCAACAGATCAAACTCATCGCTGCGCAGAATGGCCAGCGCCTCTTTGCCGTCCGCTGCTTCCGATATCCGGTAGCCGTTCCGCAATAAATAAAATTTAAGCAATTCCCGCATAGGCTTCTCGTCGTCGACGACTAATATATGCTCCACCTTGTAGCCTCCCGTGTGATTGATGATAGGAATGTAACCGATTATCCATAAGTTCTGCACATTTTTTGCACACTTTGTTACTAACATGAGACTTACAAAAAAATTATAACGCGATAGTTATGCGAGAGGGAGAGGGAAATGACGAAATTGAGGCCCTTGATTATTCTGATAATCGCCGCAGTGGTCGGCGTCGGAATTATCTTTATTGTGAAAGGCATGGGCGGAGACATGAATAGTATGCCCGGCATGAATATGGGAGAAGGTTCCGATCCCGAAGCAACAACGGCCGTACAGAACGTCCCTGTGGAGGTTCTGAGCGGCAATACCATTAGTCTTACCGCAAAACCGGGAAAGTTGCAAATCGACGATGAAACGACGAAGGATGTCTGGACCTATAACGGCAGCGTCCCCGGTCCCCAGCTTCGGGTGAAGCAAGGGGAAATGCTCAATATTACACTGAACAATGAACTGCCTGAGCCGACAACGATTCATTGGCACGGATTGCCGGTTCCGAACGGCATGGATGGCATTCCGGGAGTGACGATGAACGCGGTGCAACCGGGCGAAAGCTTTACTTATCAGTTTAAAGCCGATGTCCCGGGCACGTATTGGTACCATTCGCACCAGAACGGCGTCGAGCAGGTGGACAAGGGTTTGTACGGCACGTTTATCGTAGAGCCGGCTGATGAAGAGAAGCCGGCGCGCGATTATACCGTGGTGCTTGACGAATGGATGGAGCAGGAAATGTCCGGCGGCATGGATATGGGCGGAAACGGCGACGGTATGTCCGGCATGGATATGGGCGGAAACGAAGGCGGCGGTGACATGTCCGGCATGGACATGGGCGGAAACGGCGGCATGTCCGGCGCGAATACGGAAGGGATGAGCGAGGCTGAAATGATGCCTCTTATGTATACCATCTTTACGGCGAACGGAAGATCCGGTGCCGCTATCGAGCCTTTGAAGGTGAAGCAGGGAGAAAAGGTGCGGATCCGTTTGGTTAATGCCGGATATATGTCGCATCAGCTGCATTTGCAAGGGCAAGACTTCAAGATTGTTTCGACGGACGGGCAGCCTATCAACAACCCGCCGAGCGTGAATGGACAATTGTTGAATATCGCCCCGGGCGAACGTTATGATATCGAATTCGAAGCGAACAACCCCGGGAATTGGCTGCTGGAGGAGCACAGCACAAACCCCGGAGCCAAAGGGTTGAAGATTCCGATCGTATACGAAGGTTTTGACGGCGAGGCGGCGAAAGCGGACAATGACGAGCTGCCGCTTCTGGACATTACGAAATACGGGGAAGCGGCGCAAAGCCGGTTCACGCTTGATCAGAAGTACGACGTGGAATACACAATGGATTTGAATACGGAGACGAAAGACGGAGAAATGGCGTTCACTATCAACGGGAAGACGTTCCCCGACACGGAGCCGATCAACGTGAAAACAGGAGATCTGGTTAAGGTCAAATTGGTGAACAAATCTCCGGAAGATATTCACCCCATGCATCTGCACGGAATGTTCTTCCAGGTGTTAAGTAAAAACGGCGTGCCCGTCAGCGGCTCTCCTTTGGTCAAGGATACGCTTAACGTGCTGCCTGGTGAGGAGTATGAGATTGCCTTCCTGGCGGATAATCCCGGCAATTGGCTTTTCCATTGCCATGATCTCGGACATGCGGCGGCCGGCATGGTGACCCAGGTTAAATA
>NZ_CAUPYC010000102.1:0-8777 GCF_963515335.1 uncultured Paenibacillus sp.
CGGCTCTTCCTGTTCAGTTCTCCCAGGCATAGCCTGGGGCTTAATATTTGAGTTAGTGGCAGCTGCGGCCGCCATGACGGTGACCGGCGTGAGCATCGGGACGGGAACCGCCATCCTGGTGGGTGTGCTGTCCGTCTTTGTTGTGCTGTCCGTCTTTGTTGTGCTGTCCGTCTTTGTTGTGCTCGGCGTGATTGTGACGGCCTCCATGTCCGTGTCCGCCGTGCATGAACAAATGCATGAGAGGACAAGCGAGAAGTGCCCCGTACAGAAGCCATTGCCATTTCTGCAGTACAACCAGGACAACGGCAGCAACGACAGCCGCGCCAATCAGTAATTTCCTGGAACCCGACATTTGAATCCGCCTCCTTTATCTTGATGCTATTATCCTATACAATCCGACTAAGACCTAAATGAAAGCAACCTTAAGGTTTGATAAGAATTAATTCCCGCTCGTCATTCCCCATCGAATGTGTCATGTTCGGCGTCGGTTATGGTCGTATAATCTTCACCGAAAGCGCGACACGGCGCGCGGTTACGTTTCTTTTCGCATAATAAGCTTCCGACAGCTTGCTGATCTGGACACCTTTGCCGTTGGAAGCATGCGAGAATTGATCGTCTCCCATATAAATCCCTGCGTGCGAAATTCCTTTGCCGTCCGTATTGAAAAAAATGAGGTCTCCCGGATGAAGCTCGTCTTTCTTCACTTCGGTGCCTACGCGCGCCTGCGATAAAAGCGGAGACGTAACCCGCGATTTTACCCCCATAGGTATGTAAACCCGTATTTCATCTGACGCTCGCCGCCGCTCCGGCAATGGATAACCGTGTCGAAGCGCCTATTGACTTGCACTATATATTGGTGTACCTTATTCCTTGTACCTCTACATATTGTATTGACCTAATTTTGTAACGACTGTTTTCGACAAGGAGTGACGTTGCCGGTGGATATTATTAAAAGGAACGGCCAGAAGGAAGAACTTATTTTTTCGAAGCTCAAAAAAGTAATCGATTTCTCCTGCGACGGTTATGACGATTGCGACCCGCTGGAGCTGGAAACGGCGCTTCTGCCCTATTTCCGCAACAACATCACGACGAAGGAAATCCAGCGCACGCTCACCCAGGTGGCGGTCGAGAAAACAAGCATCGAACAGCCGGACTGGCAGTATGTCGCGGCCAAGCTGCTCGTGTACGATCTGTACAAGGAATCCGCCATTAACCGCAAATACGGTTATTTCGGCTACGGGGACTTCTACTCGCTCATTACTTACTTGACCGAGAAGGGCTTCTACGGCAAATACATATTGGAGCATTACACCCGGGAAGAAATTCGCGAGCTCGGCAACTATATCGCGCCGGAGCGCGATTACCTGTTCAACTATATCGGGCTGAAAACATTGTCCGACCGCTATCTGATCCGCGGCTTCAACGGCGAGGTTCTCGAGCTCCCGCAGGAGCTGTTCATGGGCGTGGCCATGCACCTCGCCATGAAGGAGCAGGACAGGCTCGGCTGGGCCCGCAAGTTCTACGATGTGCTGAGCCGCCTGCAGATGACGGTCGCCACGCCGACGCTCGCCAACGCGCGCAAGCCGTTCCACCAGCTGTCGAGCTGCTTCATCGACACCGTCCCCGACAACCTGTGGGGCATCTACAACGTCGACTCGAGCTTCGCGCAGGTATCGAAATTCGGCGGCGGCATGGGCATTTACGTCGGCAAGGTACGCAGCCGCGGCTCCAACATCCGCGGTTACAAAGGCGTGGCCGGCGGCGTCGTGCCGTGGGTCAAAAACTTCAACAACACCGCGGTCGCGGTCGACCAGCTCGGCGTCCGTTCGGGCGCAGTCGCCGTGTACCTCGACGTGTGGCATAAGGATATCCTCGATTTCCTGAACCTGAAGACGAACAACGGCGACGACCGGATGAAGGCGCACGACATTTTCCCCGGCGTCTGCATTCCCGACCTGTTCATGAAGAAGGTGCAGGAGCGCGACAGCTGGTACCTGTTCGATCCGCACGAGGTTCGCACATACATGGGCTGGTCGCTTGAGGATTCATGGGGGGACGAGTGGGAACGCCGCTACGAGGAGTGCATCAACCATCCGGAGCTGTCGAAGGAAGAAATTCCGGCGATCGACATCATGAAGCGTATTCTGACGAGCTCGTTCGAGACGGGCACGCCGTTCGTGTTCTACCGCGACACCGTCAACCGCGCGAACCCGAACAAAAATTCCGGCATCATCTATTGCTCCAACCTGTGCACGGAAATATGCCAGAACATGAGCCCGACCGAATATGTCCAGACAACGCATGAGGACGGCGTCATCACGACGAAGACGAAGAGCGGCGACTACGTCGTCTGCAACCTGTCCTCCCTCAATCTCGGTCGCACGCGTTCGAAGGAAGAGATCGCCGAAGTCGTCGCCTGCCAGATGCGGATGATGGACAACGTCATCGACCTGAACCACTATCCGGTTCCGATGGCGGAAATCACCAACAAGAAATACCGCGCCGTCGGCCTCGGCACGAGCGGCTACCATCAGTGGCTTGCCCTGAACCGGATCGCCTGGGAATCCGAAGAGCATCTCGACGCCGCCGATTCGCTGTACGAGTGGATCAACTACTGCGCCGTGAAAGCCTCGATGGAAATCGCCAAGGAGAAAGGCGCCTACCCTGCCTTCGAGAGCAGCGAGTGGCAATCGGGCGAGTACTTCGACCGCAGAGGCTACGACAGCGCGGAATGGCAGGCACTGAAGCAGGAAGTCGCCGCGAACGGCGTGCGCAACGCCTGGATGTTCGCCATCGCGCCGACCGCCTCCACGTCGCTGATCGCCGGCTCGACGGCGGGCATCGACCCGATTTTCAACAAGTTCTTTATCGAAGAGAAGAAAAACGCCGTCATTCCGCAAACCGCGCCTAACCTGAACGACGAGACTTTCTGGTATTATAAAGAAGCGCATCACATCGACCAGCACTGGAGCATCAAGGCGGCGGGCCGCCGCCAGCGCCATATCGACCAGGCGCAATCGTTCAACCTGTACATCACGCCGGATTATTCCGCCAAAGCGTTTCTGGACCTGTATATGGCGGCTTGGGAGAACGGGCTGAAAACCGTCTACTACTGCCGCAACAAGAGCCTGGAAGTGGAGGACTGTGTAAGCTGCAGCGCGTAACGCGCCGCAGCTTTCCTTTCCGTTTCGGGCCGTCGCAGTGACATACAGCGGTGATATATGAAGATAACCGATATTAGGAGGCTTACCGATGGATCTGCAGAAAAAAAAGCTGTTCAACGAGCACGGCGACCGCGACTGGGGCGCACGCCGGATGATCGGCGGCAATACGACGAACCTGATCGAGCTCAACAACGTGAAATACGACTGGGCGACGAAAATGTACCGGACGATGATGAACAACTTCTGGATTCCCGAGGAAATTCCGCTGGCCCAGGACGCGAAGGATTATAAAAATCTGTCGTTGTCCGAGCGCAACAGCTACGATAAAATCATCAGCTTCCTGATCTTCCTCGACTCGCTGCAGACGGCGAATCTGCCGAATATCAACGAGTACATCACCGCGCCCGAAGTCAACCTGATCCTGACCGTCCACACGTTCCAGGAAGCGGTGCACAGCCAGAGCTATTCGTATATTCTCGACAGCGTCTGCTCCGCGGACGTGCGCGACCAGATTTACAACGCATGGCGCGAGGACAAAAACCTGCTGAAGCGGAACCGGTTCATCACCGACCTGTACGAGAACTTCATCGCCGAGCCTTCCTCGCAAAATCTCGTCAAAACGATCATGGCGAACTACATTCTCGAGGGCATTTACTTCTACAGCGGGTTCAGCTTCTTCTACGCCCTCGGGCGCCAGGGCAAGATGCTCGGCACCGTGTCGGAAATCAAATACATCCAGCGCGACGAGCTGACGCATCTGGCGCTGTTCCAGGGCATTTTCCGCGAGGTCCGCAAGGAGAATCCGGAGCTGTTCACGCCGGTGCTGATTGAGGAGCTGCGCCAAATGATGCGCACCGCCGTCGAGAACGAAGTCGAATGGGGCCAGTACATCACGAACAACCAGATCGCCGGCCTCACCAACGACATTCTGGAGCAGTACATCAAATTTCTGTCCAACGAACGGCTGAGCAAGCTCGGCCTCGACATCCTGTATCCGGAAATTACCGAGCATCCGATGAAATGGGTCGAAAGCTTCAGCAACATGAACGGCATGAAAACCGACTTTTTCGAGCAAAAGGTGACGAACTACAGCAAGTCGTCGAATCTGAACTGGGGCGATTTGTAGGAGCGAGCAGAAAAGCTAACCGCCCGGCGTCCATAGTGACGTTCGGGCGGTTTTTGCATAGTGATTTCGCTTGTTGCATATTTATACATTTAGATGTATATTTATTATTATTCTTTAAGGAAAGGCGATTTATCATCCTCGGCAAGGAGGAATTGCAAAAGTGACAAGCAACGGAAACCAAAACGGAAACGGAAACGGGATCGGAACGGTATCCAATCTCGGATATCCGCGAATCGGAGAGCAGCGGGAGTGGAAAAAGGCTTTGGAAGCCTACTGGAAGGGCGAGCTGCCGGAGGAACGGCTGGAAGCCGAAATGAAGCGCCTCCGCTTGCAAAATATCAAGAAACAGCACGATGCAGGCGTTGATCTCATATCTGCCGGGGATTTTACGCGATACGACCATGTGCTCGACCACACCGTCGCTTTCGGGCTGGTGCCGGAACGTTTCGGCGGTTTGAAGGCGGACGGCGCTCCGGCGTTGTATTTCGCTATGGCGCGCGGAGCGGAAGGAATCGCCGCCTGCGAAATGACGAAGTGGTTCAACACGAACTACCATTATATCGTGCCCGAGTGGGGGCCGGAATCGGCGCCGGCGCTGCGGTCGAATCCGTGGCTCGCCGCCTTCGAGGAAGCGAAAGCGGAGCTCGGGCTTGTGACGAAGCCCGTTCTTGTCGGCCCATATACGTTCGTGCGGCTGTCGAAGGGCGTGGCCGCCGGCGCTTTTGCACAGGCCGTTCGCAAGCTCCTTCCGGTATATGCCGAAGTGTTGGCTCAATTGGAGGCGGCCGGCGCTGAATGGGTACAAATCGATGAGCCGGCATTGGCCCTCGATGTCGCCGCGAATGACTGGCCGCTGCTGAACGAAGTGTACCATGTGCTGCGTGCGGCCGCACCGGGACTGAAGCTTATCGTGCAAACGTATTTCGACGCGGTGGACGATTACGAGGCGCTTGTCTCGCTGCCGGTGAACGGCATCGGCCTCGACTTCGTGCACGACGGAGGGGCGACGCTGAAGCAGATCGCCCGGTACGGCTTCCCCCCGCAGATGACGCTCGGCGCGGGCATCGTGGACGGACGCAATATATGGAGAACCGACCTGACGGCCGCGCTGGCTTTGCTGGACAGCTTGAAGCAGTGCATCGCGCCGGAACGGATCATGCTGCAGCCGTCCTGCAGCCTGCTGCACGCCCCCGTAACCTTGAAGCATGAGAAAAAGCTGCAGGGCATCAAGCGGCTGGCGATGGCGTTTGCCGACGAGAAGCTCGGCGAGCTGGCCGTTTTGCGGGCGGCAATGCGTGAAGGTTTGTCCGCCGTCAAGCTTGAGCTGCAGGATAACACCCTGCTGTTCGACGCGCTGCGGAAAAGTCCGGAACGCAACCGGTTCTCGCCGGTGAACGGTGCGGTTGACGGCGGCGCCGCCGTCGCAAGGCGGCCGGCATTCGAGGAGCGCCGGAAGGCGCAGCAGGCGAAGTGGAACTTGCCGCTGCTGCCAACCACGACGATCGGCAGCCTGCCGCAGACCTCCGAGATCCGCAAAGCGCGCCGGCAATGGCGCAAGGGCGAGCTGGACAATGCCGCTTATGAGACGTTCATCCGGGCCAAAATTGCGGAGTGGATTGCGGTCCAGGAACAGCTCGGGCTGGATGTGCTCGTGCACGGAGAATTCGAGCGGAACGATATGGTGGAATTTTTCGGCGAGTGCCTGGAAGGCTATGTGTTTACGGATAACGGCTGGGTGCAGTCGTACGGCTCCCGCTGCGTAAAGCCTCCGGTCCTATTCGGCGATATCGCGCATACGGCGCCGATGACGGTGCCGGAAACGGTCTATGCCGCTTCCTTGACGGACAAACCGGTGAAGGGCATGCTGACAGGCCCTTTGACGATGCTGAATTGGTCGTTCGTCCGCACGGACATTCCGCGCAAAGCCGTCGCTTTCCAGCTTGCCGACGCCATCCGCGCCGAAGTGGAGGCGCTCGAAGCGGCCGGCATCGGCATGATCCAGGTCGACGAACCGGCGCTTCGTGAAGGGGCCCCCTTGAAGAACAGGGAATGGCAGGAGTATCTCGGCTGGGGCGTCGAGGCGTTCAAGCGGGCGGTCGGCACCGTGCAGGATACGACGCAAATCCACACGCACATGTGCTATTGCGATTTTCATGAAATGATCGGCGCGATCCGCGACATGGACGCTGACGTCATCTCGCTGGAAACGTCGCGCAGCCACGGCACGCTGATCGAGGCGCTGCGCGGAGAGAGGTACGATAAAGGAATCGGCCTCGGCGTCTACGACATTCACAGTCCGTTCATTCCGGATACGGCGGAGATGGAGCGGATCATCCGCGAAGCGCTGGACGCCGTCCCGCCCGAGCTGCTCTGGGTGAATCCCGACTGCGGCCTGAAGACGAGGAACACCGAAGAAACGCTGCTGTCCCTTCGCAGAATGGTCGAAGCGGCGGATCGGATACGGGGCTCGCTGATGCAGGTGGGGGTGTGAAGAACTGCTTGCATTGTATGAGCGATCAGTGATATGGTTATTAATAGAAAGACCGCAAGTGCTGTAACACCTGCGGTCGGGTACGATAGTCCGCTTTTAAGGGCGGCGGCTTAACAAAGTTAGGTACAGAAATAGACCGTTAACCTTTGTGAGAGGGCGGTCTATTTCCTTTTATGGAAAGAAAGTATCAGCACAACCAGAGTCGCAAATGAAATCATCAGCGTCAAAGTTTGGTATACTTCCATCGCATCACCTCCTTTCGGAGGAATGCCGACCGCCCTTAAGCCGTTCTATGTACTTGGCCATATTATAGCATGAAATTCCAAAAGACGCCCTTAACGGCGTCTTTTTTCATGCAATCTTATCCGTTGCTTATCCAGCCAATAGTCGGGCCAAAAGTCGGCCGGCACGCCAGGACAGCCCCTGGCCGTGTCCCTATAAATACGCGATGACGTTCTGTTTGCATAGCGTTTCTCCTCTATGTTGCGGAAATGAATCGGTCCAAGCCGTTTCGGCTTGCAAGGCGCGGCTCGCGAACCATTCGCTAGCCATTAACGGTTGGAGGAAAAAGCCGGATGCCACGCTCACCGAATGCTTTCCTGATCGATACCGCCAGTTCAACCGCCTCCGCCCCGTCGCCGTGTACACAGATCGTATCGGCGCGAACGGCAAGAATCCCGCCCGATGCGTCCACGACTTTTCCGCTTTCCGCAAGCATGCATGCCTGTCGCACGGCTTCCTCCTTGGAAAGAAGAGCGCCCGCATGGCTGCGCGGCATG
Organism: uncultured Paenibacillus sp.; assembly: GCF_963515335.1. NCBI lineage: Bacteria > Bacillati > Bacillota > Bacilli > Caryophanales > Paenibacillaceae > Paenibacillus > uncultured Paenibacillus sp. The sequence goes on from NZ_CAUPYC010000102.1 coordinate 7,561, forward strand.
AGCGACCCGTCCGGCATATAGCGGCGGTCGGCGAACGTTTCGGAAACGGCCTGGAGACCGGCGGCCTCGGCTGCGTTCAGGAACAGGCTGCCCGCTTGCGCGAATAGAGCGATGCCCGGGCCGATGTCGTTCACGGCTTTAACGATCGCTTGCGCAATGTCCTCCTGCCGGTTCGCCATATGGTAGAGGGCGCCGTGCGGCTTCACATGCCGCAGCTTGCCGCCTTGCGCATGTACGATTGCCTGCAGCGCGCCGGTTTGATAAACGACGAAATCATACACTTCCTCGGGCGTCACGGCCATCTCGCGGCGTCCGAAGCCAAGCCGGTCCGGAAGTCCGGGGTGCGCGCCGATCGCCACGTTGTGTTCAATGCAGCTTATTACCGCCGCTCGCATCGTATGCGGATCTCCGGCATGGAAGCCGCAGGCGATATTGGCCGAGGAAACGAGCCCGAGCAGCGCCTCGTCCTGGCCGAACGAGTATGCGCCGCAGCCTTCTCCCAAGTCGCAGTTGAGATCGACGCGGAGTCGGGCGGTATGGGTATGAAGGTCGTCCGGCGCAAGGCCGGTATCGTCGGGCTCGAATGAGTGCTTCACGATGGTTGGCCCCTTTCATGGATGGAATGGACGATGTTCCGCTAACGGAATGAACGGCCGAACAGGCCGACGGCAAGCCCACGGCGGCATGCTTATCGGTTGAGCCGCTGCGCTTGGGCGGCTTTCATCTCGCAGAAGCGGGGATGGGCGCTGCAGGCGTCCGGCCGAGCAGCCCGGCCGCCAGCATGCGAAGCGACGCTTCCCGTTCGAGGTCGAGCCGCTGCGCTTCGGCGACTGTCACCTCGCGGAAGCGGAGGCTGTCGCCCGGTTTGGCCTGGGCGAGCAACGGCAAATCCGCCGTCGCGACATGCGCGATGACGGGATAGCCGCCGGTCGTCTGGCAATCGGCGGCGAGCACGATCGGCTGGCCGCCGGGGGGCACCTGAACGGCGCCTGGCATAATGCCGCGCGATCTCAGTTCCGCGCGGTCTGTCCGTTCCAGCGGGAGCCCGGATAAGCGGCACCCCATCCTGTCCGAGGCGGGAGCCACCCGGTACGGCTCCCGGAACAGCCGTTCACGCGCTTCCGCCGTGAACGAGCCGAAGGCGCCGCCGGGCATCGCGCGCAGCACGATGCCGTCCGCGGCGTCGGCGCCGCCGTAGGCCTCCGGCGGCGCGAACC
>NZ_CAUPYC010000103.1:0-8140 GCF_963515335.1 uncultured Paenibacillus sp.
CCTTCTCCATCTCCATCTCCTTCTCCATCTCCATCTCCATTTCCTTTTCCATCCCCGTTACCATCCCCGTTACCGGTAAGCAGCAGCACCTTGTCATAAGCTCCGGCCCGGTGCAGCAAATCTTCCCGGCTCCCGGCAATCGCCCTCGGCACCTCCATCGTTTCGATGCCGCCGCCCCACCGGTCCGCCGCGATGACGGTACCGCGGCGGGTGCCGAAGCCGACCGCGAATACACGCTCCTCTCCCTGCTCCTCGCGCACAAGCCGGCCGACATTGACCATCCCGTCCGCTTCCATATCCGTCGCTCTCGCATCGCCGAAAAAAATCGCCCCCCGCCCGATCAATCGGGCGTAAGGGGCGATTCTCCAGATTGCCTTATGATACGTTCATGAACCCGCCGATCCGTTCACTTTCTCGAAAAACACCCGGATGCTCTCGCCCGCGGCTCCCGCGACGTCGACCTTCAGCTTGATCGCCGGCGACGTCTCAAGCACCTGAATGCGCGGATCCGTTTTCTGCACGGCATAGCCGGGCTTATCCAGCACGACCGTTACGCTTTGCTGCTTCTGCGTCGGATCGGAAACCGCCGCCTCCAATATCCCATTGCGCTCTCGCATCATGACGGCGGACGGCTGCTCGGCGCGGATCGCCCCCGCGGAGCCTGCCTTCCAGAAGTTCGCCGCGACGATGCCCAGCGTCCGTTCCTCCACCGCGTGAACCGTCTCGTCTTGCGCCAATACCGAGATTTCCGGATTTGCGCTGTAGGCTTCCGTTTGGGCCGACGTCCGGTTCGGCAGCAGCACATACGCGTAGCCAGCATTATCCGGAAGCTTGCCGTGATCGATCCACATCGTCATATAATTGCGCGCCACCGCCGCGCCGGACTGGCCTGCGCTTATGCCCGCCCAGCTGCCGGTGCGCGCTTCGCGGAGCATCGACACGTCCGTCGGCTTCGGAAACACATAGCCGATGCCGCTGCCCGCCAGATGCGCCCACTTCACGCCGGTGAAATTCGCCGAGGAGCCGAGCAGCGGAAGCCGATTGCCGCCGTCGACCGTCAGCGTTTCCGTTCCTGCTGCCGACAGCCTCCGGTTCTCGACCGTCGTCTCGTAAGTGCCGGACACACCGGCCGTGATGCCGCTGCCCAACGCCACGATCTCGTTGTCGAACATGAACCAGGACTTGCTGCCCGTCAGGCCGCTTCCCTCATATTGAAATTTCATCCCCGCGCTTCCGTAAGCCCCGGTAACGGAGGCTCCGCCTACCCATGTCTGCGAGCTTCGGCCGGACGCCTTGGGCTTGCCGTCGTTCGTCGTACCCGGCAGCCTGAGCGGATCGACCGTCGGCCAGAAGCCGTCGCCGAACGGGTTGATGTCCTTGTCGTACAAATACGTCATGCCGCTCCCGCTGTACCAGCCTTTCACATTCTCGCCGTTGAGCGTTTCGTAATTGCGGATCCGGTCGGAATACATGCTAACGCCGAAAACATAATCCGGACGCTTATGGACGACCCGGTCCATGGACGGGAACCGGTAGTGGAAGATCCGGTCGCCCGCCGGCACGATCGCGGCGTCGTCAAGGAGCGACTGCACCATCTGGATGCCGTCGATGTTCAGGCCGTAATAGGTGTTTTTCAGTACCGTGTCGTTCAGGTACCAATACTTCAGCCTGCCGAGCACTTCCGCCGCCTGATCGGCGGGGAGCAGATACGAAATGCGTTGAAAAGCGTGCATGACCGTCCGTCCGATCGTGTAGGAATCCGAGTTCTGCCGGGCAGCGGCCCGGCCGCGAACCATATCGAGAATGGCGCCGTCATGCATCAAGGGCTCGAATGAATAACGGAACCAGTTGTACAGCGTCTTCACTTGAGCGGAGCTGATTTCCCAGCTGCTGCCGTCCAGGAGCCGTACCAGTTTGGACAAGCCGTCGATCATCACGACGCCGTAGCTTCCGGTATACGCGATATCGCGGTGCTGGATGAACGAGCCGTCCTTATAGTAGCCGTCCCCGGACGCCACGATTTCGAATACCGGCGGCAGCGCGGCGTTTGCCTGCGCGATCCTTGCGCCGTCGCGCACCAGAATCCCGTGAAGCGCCGCGATCAGCGCCTTGTCGACCCGATTGGCGCCGGTCTCCGGTGTGTTGTATCCGTTGGCGCGGATGCCGGGGTCCGGGATCATCGCGCCCATGGCCCGGCCGTACCGGGCGATCATCTCCGGCTCGAACCGGTCGTACATCAGCACCAGAATGTCCACAATCTCCGCCGGCGAGCCGATTTCCCATTCCCACCAGTTGCCGTACCGCACCGAACGCTCGTTATAGCGGTTGTCGTACATCCACTGCATGGCGGCTTCGATATCGTTGCCGAGGGCCTCGTTCTGATAAAGCGGAGCGCCCCTGGTCGCGTAAACGAGCGCAAGCTGCCCGATCCGCTTGAATTGCGCGGTTATATGGGCAGGATTCGTCGTGCTTTGAAGATCGGGCCACAGTCCCGCCGAGCCGTCCAGGTTAAGCGTGTCCAGGATACCGGTGCCCTGCGCATTGGTCACCTTCGAAATCCGTTTGATATAAGCGTCGATCGCCTTATCCTTTACGTTGTAATCGCCCGTTCCCGTCAGCTGGCTCAGCCACTTCAACCGCAGCGCGTCGAACTCGTCCTGCCCGGCTGCAGCCGCCTTGGGCGACTGGACCGCCGGCGCCGCCAGCAGCAGCACCAATATCATTCGCACGATAAGACGCGGTTTCATGCCGCGCCGTAAACCCGATTTCATTTGCCGTATTCCCACTTTCCCCAGTACTTGTTCCATGTACATAAGGATACAGGAAATATATTCAAGGTTTATTGAAAAAGAATTAAGCCGGTATTAGGTTTGGGGCCGTGAAATCGCAAACATTTCCGAACCGGAACGGAATGGAAACTTTTTTTTCGGCAAAGCTAGACAGGCAGTCTCTAATTCGCCAATAGCGAGCGAGGTCACGCTTCGTATGCATGAGGATACTTATTTTAAAAAAGACGCCCAACTCTACGACAAAATAGCCGCCATACATGATGAGAAATACGAGCTGTGGATTGAACAAGTGCTTTTCTCCTGGCAATGGTGGATGGGCGTGCTGCTCACGGTTGTCCCCTGGGTGCTGTGGTTATGCTTTCGGAAAAAGGAAAGCACATACCGCCTCCTGCTGTCGGGCCTGTTCATCGTGTTCATCAGCTCATGGCTGGATTTCATCGGCATTAGTGCAGGAAAATGGCACTACCATTACGACGTGCTGCCTTTGCTGCCCTCTTTTACCCCTTGGGATTTTTCCGTTTTGCCCGTACTGGCCATGTTCCTTATTCAGATCAAGCCGAAAGTCCATCCGTTCCTCAAAGGGATCGTGTATGGGGCCATTAGCGCCTTTGCAGGCGAGCCGATCTTCATCTGGTTGGAACTGTACACGCCCGAAAACTGGAAAACTTATTACTCGTTCCCGATTTTTGTGCTCATTTATTTGTCCGCGCACTGGTTGAGCGGGCGGAAGCATTTTGCGGAAATCAAGGAATGAGTCGGATCCGTTGCGGCATCGTATGTCATCGTTACGAAAACCGGCATAAGCTGATGGAGGATATGCCGGAACGGCAGGAGGATGTTGATTGCGCGATGGTAATATTGAAAAGCAAGCCTGAGATCGAAGCGATGCGCAAAGCCGGGCAGCTCGTCGCCGCATGCCATAAGGCGCTTGCGCCGATGGTTCGTCCCGGCGGCACGACGCGCGAAATCGATTCGTTCGTCGAGGACATGATCGTGCGAAACGGCGGCCAGCCGTTTACAAAAGGCTATAAAGGCTACCCCTACGCGACATGCATGTCGGTCAACGACGTCATCGCCCACGGCTTTCCCGGCGACGAGCCGCTGAAGGAAGGCGACATCATCACGATCGATATCGTCGCCCGGCTGGACGGCTGGCTCGGCGATTCGGCATGGACCTACGCCGTCGGCAACATTGCCCCGAATGCGCAGAAGCTGATGCGGGTGACGAAGGAATGTCTCGAGCTCGGCATCCGCCGGGCGATGCCCGGCAGCCGGCTGGGCGACATCACGAGCGCCATCCAGACGCACGCGGAAAAGAACGGCTTCGGCATCGTCCGCGACCTGCTGGCCCACGGCATCGGCCGCAGCCTGCATGAGCAGCCGAGCTTCATGCACGTCGGCAAGCCCGGCAAGGGCATGCGCCTGAAGGAAGGCATGGTGTTCACAATCGAACCGATGCTGACCGAAGGCACCCACTACATGACGATCGCCCCCGACGGCTGGACGGCCCGCACGTTCGACCGCAAGCTGGCGGCCCAATACGAGCACACAATCGCCCTCACGGCGGACGGTCCGCTCGTGCTGACCGCGCAGTGAGGCTGACCGACGCCAACGGCCTGATCCTATTTAGCCGCAGAAAAGCCCGCCGCATCCGGCGGGCTTTTCTGCCGTTGCCCGAACGTGCGCCGGCAACCGCGCGCGCGGGCATCCATTCGTTCCGGCAAACGCTACTTGGCCAGCATCGCTTGCAGCGTTTCCCGCGCCTTGTCCACCTGCGGATCCTCTTCGGCGATTTTGGCCCTCAGCCGGTCCATCAGCTTGAAGGCCGTGCGCCCGCTCATCGTGCCGGTCGGCGTCAGCTTCTCGTCGCGCTGGAACTGCTCGACCGCCGCCGCCGTGTCGGCGTCGAAAATCCCTTCCGGATTCCCCGGGTCGTACCCGACGGCCGTCAGCATATCCTCCAGCGTCTTCACCCCCTGCCCGAACGCGCCCTCCTTAAACACCTCGTCCGTGGGCAGCACAGGAAGCCTCGCATACGACGGCAGCTCGACCTTCACATCCGGCTCAATGCCCTGCTCGTGTATCCATCGGCCGCTCGGCGTCGTCCACTGCGACTCCGTCAGCTTCAGCACCGAGCCGTCCCCGAACTGCCGGAACGTCTGCACGATGCCTTTGCCGAACGATTTTACGCCGACCAGCTTGGCGCCCGCCGATTCGCGCAGGGCCGCCGCAAGCACCTCGGCGGAGCTGGCGGAGCTTTCGTCGATCAGCACGACGATCGGGATTGTCCACGGCTCCTTCTGCTCCGAGCGGTAGGTGGTTTTCCGGCTTCCGTTCTTATAGACGACCTGCAGCAGCACCTTATCCTTCGGCACCAGCCTGTTGGCAATGCCGATCGTTGAATTGACCAGTCCGCCGGGATTCATGCGCAGGTCGAGCAGCAGTCCCTTCATGCCTTTGTCCAGAAGGCCGTCCACAGCGGCGTTGAATTCCACGTCGGTTTTCTCGGCGAAACGCGATATTTGCACCATTCCGAGTCCGCCGGGCAGCAGCTTGGACGTGACGGTGCGGATCGGCACCGGCTTGCGGATCAGCGTCACATCGAACGGCTCGGCCAGGCCGGCGCGCGCGACCGTGATTTTTACCTTCGTGCCCTCTTTGCCGCGCGTCAGCTTGACGAGCTCATTCAACGTTTTCCCCCGCATGGACACCCCGTCGACAGCCGTGATCACATCGTCCTTCAACAGGCCCGCCAGCTCGGCAGGTGCGCCCTTGAAGGCCGTATTGATAACGAATTCGCCGTCCTCCTGCCGGATCTCGACCCCGATGCCGACTATTTGATCGTCGAAATGCTGCACATAATCCTCGCCCTGCTCCCCCGTAAAATACTCGGAATACGGATCGTCGAGCGAAGCCGTCATTCCCTCTGCAGCCCCATGGATCAGCTCGCTCGATTTCGCGCCGTTCAAATAATCGTTCATAATTTCCTTATACGTGTAATCCAGATTGGCAAAAGCGGGATCCTTCAGCATCGGGTACCGGTTTTCCGTCCACCATCTGCCGCCTGCAAAACCGATCGCGCCTGCCGCCACTGCGCCCGCAATAGCAAGCGCAGCCCAGCGGCGCCGTCCCGCTTTGGAAGTGAAAGGGTACATGCTCGCATCTCTCCTATCGTTGTCCGTACTTCCCAAGATAACTCATTCGCATCTTTGCTTCAACCTCACGCGCCTATTGTGAGAGTATGCGAACAAGCCGCCGGATAGAAGCGGGTTGTCCTTCTTGCCGCTGCCCGCCTTTTTCGCTACAATCAGGCTAGCGTGTGCAAGAACGACCTGAATCGTATAGGGAAAAGATAACAAGGGAGAAGGAGCAGGAGCCTGCTATGTACAAATTGATTGCCATCGATGTCGACGACACCTTGCTGAACGACGATATCCAAGTAACGGACGCAACAAAGCAAGCGCTGGCCGCGGCCGTCGCCAAAGGCGTGACCGTTACCCTCGCAACCGGCCGCATGTTCGCCTCCGCGCAGAAAATCGCCAGGCAGATCGAGCTGAACGTGCCGATCATCACCTATCAGGGCTCGCTCGTCAAAACGCTGCTCGACGGACAGGTGCTGTACGAGCGCAGCGTGCCGGCCGATGCGGCGGAGGAGCTTTTCCGCTACTGCCGCGACAACGGCCTCCATCTGCAGCTTTATGTACGGGACGAGCTGTACACGACCGAGGACAACGACAAGGTCCGCGCCTACTCGAAGCTGTCGAACGTGCCTTACACCGTTGAGCCCGACTACGCGAGGCTGCTCCGGGAGCCTTTGACGAAAATGCTCATCATCGACGATCCGGCCCGTCTCGATGAAGTGGCGGAGGCGCTTCGCCCCCTGATCGGCGACCGGGTCCACATCACCAAATCGAAGGCGCATTACCTGGAATTCATGCATAAGGAAGGCACGAAGGGCCATGCCGTCGCCTTCCTGGCGGAACGGATCGGCTGCTCGACGGAGCAGGTGATCGCCATCGGCGACTCCTGGAACGATCACGAGATGATCGAGGTCGCCGGGTTGGGCGTGGCCATGGGCAATGCCGTGCCGTCGCTGAAGGCGATAGCGGACTACGTCACGCTGACCAACAACGAGGAAGGCGTGCGGCACGTCATCGAGAAATTTATTTTGAATGCCGAAGACTGAAATGGTCCCAAGCCACCTCGGCAAATGCCGGGGACGGCGCAGCCGTCCTGCACGGCACCATCCGGCACCATCGAGCACTATGCCAGCACCATGCAGCACCGCAACGCGCGCCGAAAGAGGCGCGCGTTGTTTTTCGGCCCGTCGATTCCTCCCGGAAAAAATAATGGCCGCCTGCCGCTTTAGCCCGTTTCAAGTTCGCCATTTTGTTGTATAATGAGGAAAGTACGTTATATAACACAGCCGGCGCGTTTGTTTGAAATCGCTTACAATGTGAGGAGGAACCTAGGATGTTTGCTTACTCCCTGACTGATCGGACGGACATGAAGCTGCTGGAGCCGGAGCATTCGGAAGCGCTGTTTCAATTGACGGACGACAATCGGCCTTTGCTGAGCGTCTGGTTCTCGTGGGTCGCGGGCGTGAAATCGCCTTATGACACGCGGGCGTTCATCGACGATCTGAACAGGCGGCGGCGCATCGGCGACGCCTACGGCTACGGCGTGTATGAGGAAAATCGGCTGGTCGGCGTCGCGGAGCTGTCGGATGTCAATTCGCCCGACAAATGCGGCCGAATCTCCTACTGGCTCAGCGAGAAGGACCGCGGCAAAGGGCGAATGACCCGCGCATGCGGCCTGCTGACGGCGTTCGCCGTCAAGCAATGCGGGCTTAACCGCGTCGTCATTCGCGTGGCGGCCGACAACCCGCGGGGCAGAGCCGTGCCGGAGCGGCTCGGCTACACCCTCGAAGGGATAGCCCGCCAGGCCAAACGGCGAGAGGTCGGCTTCGTCGATATGTCGATCTACAGCATGCTGGCCTCGGAATGGGCGGAGATGGACCGAATGTCCAGATATGTAGGCTATTAAAGAAACTTTGAGGGCACAACCGGCGACAAATCGGTTGTGCCGTTTTTTCGAAAACGAAGGGGGAAGATTTCCCCGCGCTCCCGAAGCTGGGTTTACTTGTGGCAAGAGTTGATGACTCTCGTCAGCAAATGCTTCCGGCTTAAAATCGGCCCCACACTTGCCCCTTTCTGCGTTCTCGCCCATCAAGTCGCGGCATTTTGCAGGGTTACGGGGGGGGGCGGCGAGCAAATAAGCGGCATTTTGCAGGTTACGGGGGGGCGAAGAGGGGGCGGCGGGCGAATAAGCGGCATTTTGGCGGTTACGAG
>NZ_CAUPYC010000104.1:0-7262 GCF_963515335.1 uncultured Paenibacillus sp.
CGGCAATGTCGTTGTCGACGGATGCCACCAATACCAGCTCGCTGTCCCAGGACAATTGACGAGCGAATGCTTCCATCGTTTCTTCATAGCAGACTTCCGACAGGACCGTTTGCAACAGCTGAGTGACAGGGCGATAGTCGGAAAGTTGGAAAGAACGAACGTGCATGTACTGTACCCCCGCAAATTAGGTCATAAAGAATGATGACGAGCAACTTAACATATACGACAATTCGGGGTAAATTCCTGCATAAATCTTTAAAATTCATTAAAAAAGTTAGAAAAACGTCGGTTTCTTTGTGAAAACGCTTTATATCAAACGTTTACATCCCGGCGTTTGGAAGTTCTTCAAATTCTGTATAAAATCCGACGATTCAAGCCATCCTTGTTAGGGTAATTTTCTATGGGACACGGCTAGCGGCTTGTTTCATTCGGGTTATGCGTGCCGAGACCGTCCCCGGTCGGTCGACTTTTTAAACATTTTTGTTGATTTATTCGATCGAATAAGGGATAATATGGCTTGAAAAAACCTACATACGGGAGGTAATACCAATGGCTCACCAATTGCCGCCACTGCCTTATCCGAACAACGCGCTTGAACCGCACATCGACGAAACGACGATGATGATCCACCACGACCGGCACCACAACGCCTATGTGACGAACCTCAACGCGGCTCTTGAGTCCGCTCCTGAGCTGCAAGGCAAATCGATCGAAGAGCTGATCTCCGATCTGAACGCCGTTCCCGAATCGATCCGCACGGCTGTTCGCAACAACGGCGGCGGTCATGCAAACCACTCCCTCTTCTGGGAAACGATCGGCCCGAACGCGGGCGGCGAGCCGACCGGCGCGCTGGCTGACGCAATCGCCAGCGAGCTGGGCGGCTTCGAGAAGTTCAAGGAGGACTTCGCCAAAGCAGGCGCAACCCGTTTCGGCTCCGGCTGGGCATGGCTCGCGCTGTCGCCGCAAGGCAAACTGAAGGTATACAGCCTTCCGAACCAGGACAGCCCGCTTATGGAAGGCGACACGCCGCTCCTCGGCCTCGACGTATGGGAGCACGCCTACTACCTGAAATACCAAAACAAACGCCCGGACTATATCGCAGCTTTCTGGAACGTTGTGAACTGGTCCGAAGTCGGCAAGCGTTACGACGCCGCCAAAAAATAAGAATGCTTAACGCAAATCGACCCCCGGACGCTCCGGGGGTCGATTTGCGTTGTGTGTGCCGCACGGTTCAACATGCGCGCTCATGAAAGGTCATGCCCCGGCCGACTGACCCGACCGTCACGCCTCCGGCTCCTGACGCTCCGGCCGCGGCCGGTTCTTGCCTTGGCCTTGCCCCTGGCTTTGGCCGCCCCCGCCTCCGGCCCCCTGCGGTCCGCCGTTAGGCTGGCGCTGCGCTTGACGATCCTGATCGCCCTTCGAATCCCGCTGCCGGTCCTGCTGCTGCCTAGGAGGACGGCCGCCCTGCTGGCCCTGCCCGCCGCCCTGCTGCGGGCCGCGTCCGTGCTGCCGTTGACCTTGCTGGCCGCCCTGGGCTTGTCCCTGGGCATGGCGCGACGGCCCATTCCGGTGGGATTGCGGCTTCCCCGCCCCCGACCGATGCTCCTGATAGTCGCGATTGCCGCCGGGCTGGTTGCCGCGATTGCCGCCGCCAGATTGCTTGTCCCGGTCACGGTCGCGCTGTTTCCCGTGCTGCCCGTCGCGGCCCGCGCCCGACTGCGCTTCGCGGGGCACGGGCGTCGGGCGCTCACGCTGCAGACCGTAACGGTTCTGACGCCAATCCCCCATCCGTCCTATCGGGGGCTCCGGCTGACGAGCCGCGCGCTCGCCGTCTGCGTCGACTTCGTCGGTGACGGCTGCGGCATCCTCGCGGTCCAGCGCGACGAATCGGCCTTCTTCATCCGGCGTAATGCCTTCGGGCACATACTCGCCTTCCGGCCTTTTGCTCCCCGGAGCCTTCTGAAGCACGAAATAGGCGCAGCCGAAATTGCAATACTCGTTAATGTAATCGACCAAGGACGCAATCGTCGATTCCTTCGTCGCCTTGGGGTGGCCCTCCTTGTAAAAGCCCTTCAGCCGCAGCTGGTTATAGCCCCAGTCCCCGATAATATAATCGTAACGATCCAGCACGTCGCTGTACCGCCCTTTGAACGCCTCGGGGTTCCAAGCGTTCTTATGCTCATGGATAAGCTCGTAAAGTCTGCCTGCGATTTGAATCACCGGTGAACCCCCATTTCCGATCGTTCCTGCAAACTCAGGCAATCAGCCGTTCGCTGGCTGCGCCTGCGCCGCGGACTGCACCTGCTCGTGCGCGTGGTAGGAGCTGCGCACCATCGGTCCGGATTCCACGTGGCTGAAGCCGCGCGCGAGTCCTGCCTGCTTCAATGCCTTGAATTCGTCCGGATGCACGTAGCGCTCCAGCGCGAGATGCGCCGGCGAAGGCTGCAGATATTGGCCGAGCGTCAGGATGTTGACGTCCACCGCCCGCAAGTCGTCCATCGCGCGCAAAATTTCCTCGCGTTCTTCCCCGACGCCGAGCATCATGCTCGACTTGGTCGGAATGGAAGGCGCCATCTCCTTCGCCCTTCTCAGCAATTCCAGCGAGCGGCCGTATTTCGCCTTGGCCCGAACCTTGTCGGACAGCCGCTCCACCGTCTCGATATTGTGATTCAGAATGTCCGGCTTGGCGTCCATGACGACCCGCAGCGCATCCCAGTTGCCCTGAAAATCCGGAATCAGCACTTCAATGCTGCACAGCGGCAGCTTCTCGCGAATCGCGCGGACGGTCGCCGCAAAAATGGACGCGCCGCCGTCTGCGAGATCGTCCCTCGCCACCGACGTAACGACGCAATGGCGCAATCCCATCTGCACGGCCGCCTCGGCCACGCGTTCGGGCTCCTGCAAATCGAGCTCCGTCGGCAGACCCGTCTTGACCGCGCAGAAGCGGCAAGCCCGCGTGCATATATCGCCGAGAATCATAAAGGTCGCCGTGCGGTTCGCCCAGCACTCATAAATGTTCGGGCATCGCGCTTCTTCGCATACAGTATGAAGCGTTTTCGAGCGCATCATATCCTTGATTTCGGCATAATTGCCGTCGGTCGTAAGTCTTATGCGAAGCCAATCCGGCTTAGGCTCTTTGTTTCGCTGTTTTGTGCTCATGAGGCTTGACCTGCTTTCTTGGCAAGCGGAGCCTGCTCCGCTCGAGTGTCGACTATCCCTTATTATAGCACGAATCGGATAAAAACCAATGATATGCAAATGCTAACCGCAGATAAGGAGGCGACTGAACCGACATGCGACGGAAATGGGAACAGCCATTAAGCAGCATCCGAAAATGGGCGGCGCTCGGCCTGGCGGCTCTGCTGGCTTCATCCGCGCCCGTCTCTACCGGCTCGGCGGCCGTTCCGGCGCCGCAGGCGGAGACGAAGCCCGCTCCGGCAAAGGAACCGACGGCAGCCGAATTGATGGCCCGGCGCCGGAACATTTTCGACCAGATCAGCACCCTTACCGGCATCCCGTGGCATTATCTGGCGGCCATCGACCAATACGAGAGGACGCTGACCAAAGCAAGGCCGAAATCGCGGCCCGCTTCCGGCGGCTTGCTGTCCGTCTACATTCCGCCCTCCCGCTGGAGCGGTGCCTTGAATCCCGACCAGGACGAGACTTCACCCGCTGCTATCCGCCATTTCGGCGGGATCGGACGGGACGGCGACGGCGACGGCAAAGCGGACAGGAAGAACGATGCCGACGTCCTGTTCACGATAGCAAACCATGTGTTGGCACACGGGACCGCCGCGGACGACTTCGCCATCGGGCTGTGGGAATATTACCACAATACGCGGGCCGTGCAACGGGTCATGCAGTTTTCGCGGCTGTATGCCGCCTTCGACCGGCTGGACCTGTTCGAGCACGCTTTTCCGCTGCCCGTCCGGGCCGATTACTCGTACCGGAGCACCTGGGGCGCAAGCCGCGGCTGGGGCGGGTACCGCATTCATGAGGGAACGGATATTTTTGCCGGTTACGGCGTCCCCGTCCGCAGCACGTGCTACGGCATCATCGAAGTGAAGGGCTGGAACCCGTTCGGCGGCTGGCGGGTAGGCATCCGCGATCTCGACAACGTGTATCATTATTACGCGCACCTGTCCGGTTTCGATAAAAAGCTGTCGGTCGGCGACATCGTGTCGCCCGGCCAGACGATCGGCTGGGTCGGCAGCTCCGGGTACGGCAAGCCGGGCACGCAGGGCAAGTTTCCGCCCCATCTGCACTACGGCGTATACCGCGACCGCGGCCTGGTCGAATGGGCATTCGATCCATATCCCAGCCTCAGGGCGTGGGAACGGGAGGAATGGCGGAAAATACGCGGCAAGAAAAAATAGAACCCGCCGCCCGGCGGGTTCTCGTTGTGCGGACGCATTCGTGTCAATGGCGGCATCCTGGGCCGGCGGCAAGGAAGCAACCGTGGCTCCATCGCTATTCCGCTAGCCGGCGCCGGCAGCGCCGTTCGCGCCGCTTTCACCGCCGTCGTCCGGACCGGCTTCGCCCTCGCGCCCATTCCTGCTATCCGCCGGAGCGGGACCGATCGTAACGCCATCCTCCCGCACGCCGCCCTCTGATCCGGTCTCACCCGCCGCCCCTTCCGGCTGCGCAGGCACACCGCCGCCCGGATTCATCGGCAGCGCGATGTTCGGCGAATTTTGCGCGGAGCCGCCGACGGGATTGCCTTTGTTGTCGTAGTAATACATCGGCACATCGCCGACCACCAGCAGGTAGGAGATCGGAATTTCCGTCTCCACCTTTTCCGGCGCCGTATCGAACGGAATGATGATCGCCACCTCGGCCCGGATCCGGATGAACACTTCCACCAGGATCATGTTGATGCCCGCGTCGGTTTGGCGCGTGTTCAGGTCGACCTTGACGGCCCCGACCGGCTCCAAACGCACGGGCACCCTGGGCCCGAAGGAGGAGATGATCGCACTGCCGAGCGCCTGCCCGACGGGGATATATTCGGGGACTTGTTTAATCTGGTCAAGCGTGCTCTGGACCGTTTGAATCGTCTCCGACGTGATGCGCATATGCTCGCCGTAATTCAGCATGAAGCCCGACACCTTGCCGTCCGCGTTCGTCTTCCACTCGACCAGCCGCTCGTAGTCGGATTTGCCGGCAACCTGCTCGGATATCGCCTTGTTGATCGACTCCGTCGCAATCTGCTTCACGCGCAGCGTGGCTACCGTCATCAGGGGCGGACGCAAATTTTTCTCGATGAACACAAAGGTTTGAACCGTCATCGCGGCAAGCAGCAGCAGGATGAGCAGCGCCAGCTTTTTGCCTCCGAGCCGAATCCGGAATACCCCGCCGCGACCTCTCCCCCTGCTGCGCCACCGCCGCCTTCTCCTCCAACCGGCCATCGGAATCCCCCTCCCACAAGGCCGTACGGCACCACTCTGTCCTTTCTCCCCTATCCCAAGCTTATGCGGCGGTTCCGGAAAATACTTTAAATATTTAATTCGGGATGGTCCACGCTTTATAATTGTTTTGTTGAACATGGATTCGGAAAGTAACTCCTTAAAAAGTTGAAAAAACCGCATCAGATCAAGGTTTATTGGTCACAAAAAGTTGCTAATTTTTTCGCAATAAAAACAGGACACCGCGTGCCTCTTGTCAAATGGTAAAGTAGCCCACTATTACCACGAGAGGAAGTGTCCATAGCAACATGGTAACACAAACGCAGGCCCATACGCCAGAACAAAAAACACGCCGTGAAAGACGGATTGCAATCCTGGCAGAACGCCGCCGCATCAAGAAAACGATGAAGAAGATGCGCGATGTTACTTTCGACAACGATACCGTCACGGAAGCCGGTAACTTCCAATTTATCGAGCTGTTCAAAGAACTCGTCGGCTTCAAAGGGATCGTGGAGGACCATCTTCAAATCGAACGTGCAAGCAACTGCGTCTACTCGGCTTCAGCACTTATCGATTATCTGACGGACTGTGCGTTGCTCGGGCACACGCGCTTTCTGCACATGAACGCGCTGCAATCCGATCCGGGCTATCAGATTATCAAAGAGATCGAGCGATTCCCGGAGGAAAGCACGTTTCGTGGACTGCTTAAGGGTATGACTTGGAGCCACCTCATTCAATTGGTTGCGATCAATCAGGACCTGCTGCGCCGCAAGGCCCGGCTTGAGGGCAAACGCCTTGTTTGGATCGACATTGACGATACGGTCATCACGCTCTTTGGTGAACAGGAAGGCGCGATGAGCGGCTACAATCCTCGCTATCACGGTCGCCCTTCGTACAAGGTGCGCGTCGCATTTGTGGCAGGAACGGGAGAGCTCATCCACCTGCAACTAAATCCGGGCAACACGAACGGGATGAAAGACTTCCTTTCGTTTGTCCAAGAAGTTGAAGCCATGTTGCCACCTGAATATATCATCGAAGGCATCCGTGCCGATTGCGGGTTTGCTGATCCGGCGGTGATGGGATACGCTGAAGAAAAAGGCTGGCTCTACATGTTCAAACTGCCGAAGAAGGCGACCGTCAAGAAGGCCATTGCCTACTTGGAGCAGCATCCGCGATTCTGGGAAACACTCGCCGAGCATGAAAAGAGCATCCAATTCGCCACAGAGGATGAGCATTGGGCGGCGGCTGACATCCAGATCATACAATCCAGCTGGGACAAAGCGCGGCGCTGCGTGATCTACCGGGAAGCCACGCAAACCGAGAAAACCTCGGAGGATCAGTTGACGATGGCATTGACGCTCTACTCGTACCAAGCGATCGTAACGAATACGGAAGACAAACCGTTGCCGCTGCTGCGTTCTTACAATCAACGGGCAAACGTTGAGAACCGCATAGACGAGTTGAAGGATGGCTATGCCGTCGAACAAAACAGTCAGCACCGGATGCTGAACAATCTGTTGTTCAGTTGGATCAAAGCGATCGCGTATAACCTGATCGTCTGGTTCAAGCAGACGCTGATGCCGGAAAATATGCAGCGGTGCGAAGTGAAGACGATTCGCCGAGTCGTGCTAAAGGTACCAGGCAATGTGGTCGGATTCGGTCGGTATCAGCACATTCGATTGGCGGCTTGTCCGGATCTGGAAGCGATTGTACTCACGATACAGTGCAAGCTCCGAACGTTCGCCGATCGGTTACGACCACAGGACGAATCCAGAGTTGCCTGACTAATCTATCCTGAAAATAAATCTATCCTGAAAATAAATCTCAGTTGCAATAAAAAGACAATAGCAAACAAACCCG
>NZ_CAUPYC010000105.1:0-7237 GCF_963515335.1 uncultured Paenibacillus sp.
TGCCTAATCCCGCTTCCCTTGTCCCGTCCGGCTTGCCGGACATCGCAATTAGCTCGGGAGGAAGAGTCCCGGGGACGAGGTGTCAGCCACAGTCCGCTCCGCCTCGTCCTTTTGCCGTTCTCTCGCCGCTCTTATTTTACGATCGCGCCGTTCGGCATGCCGTCGGGCACCGTTGCCAGCGTGAGTTGGCCACCCTGCGACGCCGCAAGAATCATTCCCTGTGAATGCTCGCCGCGAAGCTTCACCGGCTTCAGGTTCGCCACGCAAATGACTTTGCGTCCTACGAGCTCCTCAGGCCTGTAGAATTTGGCGATGCCCGAAACGACCTGCCTGCGCTCGCAGCCAAGGTCAAGCTGCAGCTTGAGCAGCTTGTCGGCGCCTTTGACCGGTTCGGCCGCAACGACCTGGGCGACGCGAAGCTCCACCTTTGCGAAATCGTCGATCGCGATTTCCGCCTTCGCGTCCGCCGGGGCGGCTTCGGCCGCGGCAGAGGAAGTCTCGGCCGCCGGTTCGGCCGGCTTCGCGCCTCCGGACATGGAGGCTGCGATGAATGCGATCTCGTCAGCCGTCTCCAGCCTCGGGAACAGCGGCGCTCCTTTGGCGACGACGGTGCCGCCGGGAAGCGCGCCGAATGTTTTCGTGCTGTCCCAAGCGGTCAGCTCGCCCGGCGTCACGCCCAGCTGCCGCCATATTTCCCTCGGCGCGTTCGTCAGAAACGGCTGAGTGAGAATGGAAATAATGCGCAGCGATTCGGCGAGATGATACATGGCCGATGCGAGCTGCGGCTTGGTCGCTTCCTCTCTGGCAAGCACCCACGGCTGCGTCTCGTCGATATATTTGTTGGTTCGGCCGACAAGCTGCCAGATCGACGACAGGGCGACGGAAAATTCCATCCGCTCCATGTTCGCCTCCACATGCGCGATCGTTTCCGCCGCCGCAGCCTGCAGCGGGGCGTCGAAAGCGGTCGCCTGCCCGTCGTAGGCCGGAACCGCGCCGCCGAAATATTTGTCGATCATCGCCACCGTCCGGTTCAGCAAATTGCCGAGGTCGTTGGCGAGATCGAAATTGATCCGCTCGACGAAATTTTCCGGCGTAAACGTGCCGTCCGCGCCGAACGGCACCTCCCGAAGCAGGTAATAGCGCAGCGCATCCAGGCCGTACCGGTCGATGAGCAGCAGCGGATCGACGACATTCCCTTTCGACTTGGACATTTTGCCGTCCTTCATCAGCAGCCAGCCGTGCGCGAACACCTTTCGCGGCAAGGGCTCCCCGAGCGCCATCAGCATGATCGGCCAGTAGATCGTATGGAACCGGACGATTTCCTTACCGACCAGATGGACGTCAGCCGGCCAGAAGGAGCGGTAAAGACCGTCGTTGTCCGTTCCGTAGCCGAGCGCGGTAATGTAGTTGGAGAGGGCGTCGATCCAAACGTAGACGACATGCTTCGGATCGCCCGGCACTTTGACGCCCCAATCGAACGTCGTGCGGGATACGGCCAGATCCTCGAGGCCCGGCTTGATGAAATTGTTGATCATCTCATTCCGGCGGGATTCCGGCTGGATAAACTCCGGATTCTCCTCATAGAATTGCAGCAGCCGGTCGGCGTATTTGCTCATGCGGAAAAAGTAGCTTTCCTCCTTGACGAGCTCCACCGGCCTGCCGCAGTCCGGGCAGTTGCCGCCCTCCAGCTGCCGCTCGAGGAAAAACGATTCGCACGGCGTGCAGTACCATCCCTCGTAGGTGCCTTTGTAAATATCGTCCTGTGCGAGCAGCCGCGCAAAAATGTTCTCGACGACCGCCTTGTGCCGCTCCTCCGTCGTCCGGATGAAATCGTCGTTCGAAATATCGAGCTTGCGCCAGAGCTCCTGGATGCCTGCCACAATCTCGTCAACGAACTGCTGCGGCGACTGCCCTTTCTCCCTCGCCTTCCGTTCGATTTTCTGCCCGTGCTCGTCCGTACCCGTCAAATAACGCACATTGAAGCCGCGCAGGCGCTTGTAGCGTGCCATGGCGTCTCCGGCCACCGTCGTGTAAGCATGCCCGATATGGAGCTTGTCGCTCGGATAATAGATCGGGGTCGTAATGTAGAACGAATGGTTCGATTCCGGCATTATTGTCGTCAGCCTCCTTGATCAATTGCGGGATTAGCCCCCAAAAAGTGACGTTAAGCGCTGAAGCGTATTCCGCTTGCTTTTCGGGAACCCCGGAAAACCTGTAAAACGGTAAAAAGCTCCCGTCCGCTATGGGACGAGAGCCTGGACTCACGTGATACCACCCAAATTCCTTCCGGCCATAAAGCGGCCCGGAAGCTTCTTTGCGCCGCCGTCCGGCGGCCCGCCCTTAACGCCGGCATACGTCCTTCCCTCACGGCGGCGGCGCCGGCGCTCGAAAAGAAATCCTCCCGGACCATGTTCCACAGCCGCTCCATGCCGGTTCGCAGCGTATCCGGCTCTCTGTGATGGGCAGACGCTCTGTACTTATCCGTTCATCGGATGTTCGTTATCCTGTTTCCTTATGGAAAATATAACGAAAACGGCAAGCCCGTGTCAAGGTCGGCGCTTCGGCGGCACAGGATCGATCCCACCCGGATGGAACGGATGGCAGCGGCAAATCCGCCTGGCCGCGAGCCACGAGCCCTTCAAGGCGCCGTGCGTTTCCAACGCCTCCAGCGCATAGGCCGAGCAGGTCGGATAGAACCGGCACATGGGCGGCTTGAGCGGCGAGATGAACCGGCGGTAAAACCGGACCGGCGCCTGGAGCGCCTTACGCACGGCTTTCCTCCTCCAGCGCACAGTCCTTGCAGTAGCCGAACACCTCGAATTTGTGCTTCAAGACCTTGAAGTCGTCCGGCGCCTCCGTCTGATCCATCGGGCAATAGCTGATCGGGTACGTCTTCCCGCACTGCAGGCAAATCATATGATGGTGGTGGTCATGGCCGCGGCAGTGCAGCTTGAACTTGACGCCGTCCTCGAATACGACCTGCTCCAGCACGCCCAGTTCGTCGAGCACCCGCAAATTGCGGTACACCGTATCAAAGCTGAGTCCGGAATAAAAACGGCCCATATAGTCGTATACGGCCTTCGGAGACAGATAGCCGGGCGTATCCGCGAACAGCTTGGCAAGCGTCTTCCGTTGATCGGTGATGCGCAGGCCCTGGGCCGACATCATCCGTATGATTTCGTCAGTCTGCAATCGCTTCTACCTCCGGGACATGTCGTTCTTCCTTTCATCATGCAGGAAAATGCCGGCGCCGTCAACGCGGGAAGCCCCGCCGTCCGTCGCGGACGAAAGCGGGGCTTCATGATCAGTACCGCTGCTCGGGCACCGGCAGGAACAGCATATGGATCGGCAGGTTGCTGCCGGACGCCAGTGTGAACACGATCTCGACCTTCTCCTCCCGGCTGCCCGTGCGGTAAAGAACCGCTGTCTCGCCGCTCGTTTTCAGCACGCTGCCGTCCGTCACGGTCACGACCTTGCCGTTCACGATAAAGGCGCCCGTGTAGTGGCCGCCGCGGGCATTCAGGCCGATCAGCGTGTTCGGCCCCACGTCGATCGTCATTTTGTACAGCACCCCGAAATTGCCGAGGTTCCATTCCAACCGTCCGGTCGTCTGGTCGATGCCGTCCAGATTTTTGTCCACCTTGTTGTCGCCGAGCACGATGCGCTGCGGCTGCCCGCCCAGCATGTTATCGACTTGAATGGTGCGGTCCGCATTGTAGAATGTGCCGCGAACGTGCTTGTCGATGCGGTCCATGATGGACAGCGACGACAGCGAGGCGATCGGATCGTCCTTCTCGGGGACGACGACGATGCGGTACCGGATCATTTTGTCCGACACGATATCGGCGTAAGCCGAGAACGTCTGGTCCTTCTTGATCGGCACAACGGCGATTTCCGGCAGCAGCACTTTCGATTCTCCCGGGCGGAGCGTCGTATACGTGACCGGCGTGTTGCGGTTAAGCATATCCAAATAGCGTACTGTAGAGAACTTGCCGGCATTCGTCGTGTATGGGTCGGGACCGCCCATGCCCCAGGCGCCGATTCCCACATCCGCCGATGTGCCGTTCATATTCGTCGCGACGATATACATCTTCACGTTGTAGCCGATGCCGTTCTGGTTGTACAGCAGGAAACGGGTTTTGCCCGTCAGCAGATCGTCGTATGCGACGCCGGTCGTCTCCCACCGTTCCGGACTGTTGCTCCGCACCATCTGGGCGGGCTCGTCAACGATCGTATACGGCACCGACTCATAGCTGAGCACCTCGGAGCCGTTCATCTCGTATTTTTGGCCGACGGCCGTAAACTTCCGGTTGTATTCGTCCCGCGTATACAGCACTTCATCGGTAACCGTCACCGTTCGCGTCACGCTCGAGGTCAATCCGTGACGGTCCGTCACCTGCAGCGTTACCTGCTTCTCGCCCGGTTCGAAAAACACCGGCTCGTTGCCGGTCCATTCGCGGTCGGTGATGGCATTCTCGTCATCGTAGCTTCGGTCGGTGTAGAGCACCTGCTCGCCGATCCGGTAGGACTGCTTCTCGGTGCCGAAATCGGCAACCGGCGCCTGATTCGGCTCGCGCACCGTGATCGTCACGCTGTACGGCTCGCTCCATTGTCCGCTCTCGTCCATGACCCGGCGGGTGATCGTGTACGTTCCGGCCGTCTGAAACACTTCCTCGCGGCCTTCCCACTGCTCCTCGACGATTCGCAGGCCGCCCGGGCTTGTCGCCAAATCCTCATAGGCAACCGTCGTCTGCGTCGCGTAAATTTCCTCGGGCAGCACGCGGAACGCCGCCTCCGGCAGGCTGCTCCACACGATCGTGATCGTCGTGCCGTTTACCCCGATTGTGCTGCCGGTCACATTGGACCAGGTGCGGATCGGCACCATCATGTAACCTTTCTGCGCATAGGCGGGGCCGGGAGCCCTGACGACCTTGCCGTCCACCTTGATGTAGGAGCTGCCCGACTTGAACCGGATCTCCTGCTTCGCCGAACGGGCGACCGCCTCCCTCGTCTTCGCGTCGTACGACAGCTTGAAGCCGAACGGTGCGGAAATGCCGTTAAGCGGCAAGTAAGCGGAGCCGTTTTTGTACGTCACCGGCTGCGCCGCCTTCCGTTCCGTGCCGTTAAATTGCATGACGGCGCTGTTTTTCTTTAATACCAGCGTGTTCGACCCGTCTGCTGCGGCATCGGCCGCCTGCGGCGGAGCAAGTAAAGGCAAAGCAAGCAACGATGTAATCAACAGTCCTTTTAGCGATTTGAATGAGTTCATCCCCGTCTCCTTCTCGTAGCAGCTTCTGACTGCTTTGTCTGTTCGGCGCATGCCGCTGCGAGCGCCCTACCTAAGTTAAACGTTACGCATACTGGAAAGGTTGCGGTTTTGCTGGAAAACGGAACTTGCGCTCCGCTCTCTATGTTCAAGGCAGCCCCCGATTCCGACGCCGTATTATCCGTTCCTGGCCATATTCGCCAGGAAGGCCGCGCTCATGGCCAGGAACGCCGCAACGGTGCAAAGCACCATAAAAAGCCGGCGGCGTTTGAGCCGTTTCACCGCCGCGGGATCGCCCGCCTGCAGCGCCTCCCGATAAGCGCGATTCACAAACAAGCTGGTTATGAACAGCGCGACAAAGCCGATATTGATGAAGAACCAAAGCTGCAAAAGCATGAATAACCTCCCTCGAATGAAGTCCGCTCCGCATGCCGGAAGCAGCCGGGGTCCACGCTTCATGCGCGGATCGCAGGATCGCAACAGCAGCCCCCGTCCGGTAAACGGCCGTCCTGCGGCCGAGTCTCCCGGAAGGAGGCTGCTCGGTTGGCGCCGCTTCCGCAGCGGCGTATCGTCCGGAATTACAAGAACCAGCGGTCGAGCAAGATTCCGAACAGGGCGCCGCTCGCAACGGCGCCGGCAAATGACAGCCACCCCGCTTTGAAGCGCAACTGGAACATCCGGAGAATGCCGAGACTGAGCAATGAAAAGGTAAGTAAAATGAAGATGGCGCCCATTATGAATAAACCTGCGGGCACTTGACTGACGTCAACGGCTGACATGAACCAACTCTCCTTTAACGCGAACGCGGCAATTCACCGTCTATCACTAAGCATTATAAGGGATATGCGCGAATGACGCCACTTTTTTCGCATAAATGGATATCCCGGCAGGCACAGGCCGCTGTCCGGTCGGCGGGGGGATTTGGACTTGCGCGGGCGCCGTCGGGCCGCACCGCTTCAACCTGCGCGGCTGCCGGCGCGGCGTCCCTCGCAGGAGCCGATAATCGTTTCCCTAACGCCGCCTCGCGAATCTTGCCGACAGCCGTGTTCCCGCCATTGATTGGGCCGGCTCTTTTCAGGAAAGCATGCGCGAAATGACCGCCAGCAGGCCAAAGACCAGCAAGCCGGCCAGCATCAAGGCGAAATCCCGCCGGTCCAAACGAAGCCTCACCGCCCGCGCCTCTACCGGATTGCCGCCGAAGCCGCGCACCTCAAGCGCCGTGGACAACCGGTCCGCAATTTGCAGCAGCGCCAGCATGAACGGGATCATCACCGTATGCAGCCGGCTGAGCGGCACTTTGCCCGGCGCCGACGGCCGTTTGCCGCGAACGGCGGCAATCCGCGCGAAACGCCGCCACTCGGCGGCAATAAGCGGCAAAAAGCGGAACAGCAGGGTAACGGTTAGCGACAATGAATGCACGCGGCGCTTGCCGATGCCGAGCGCCATCAGCGGCTGCTCGATCGCCAGCCGGAGCCGGTAAGGCGTTATCAGCCCGAGCAGCGGCAAGGCGAGCAGCATCGCGGTGAAAAGCCGGAACAGCAGCTGCATCGTGTCGATTGCCGCCGGCAGCGAGAATCGGATCGGCGCGAATTCAAAGCCGGTCAGAATGCCCATCAACGGAATGAAGCAGACGTAGTAATAAATAAGATTGCGATAAGGCCGAATCAGACCGGGCAAGCCGAAAAAGATGGCGGCACAAGCGGCTGCGCCTGCCGCAACGCCCGTCCACCCGCCAAGCATCAGCAGGCCGGATGCGGCAAGCAGATAAAAGGTCCAAAGCGCCCGCGGGTCCCGCCGCGACAGCGGATGCGCCGACAAATCCTCATCCGGCGCAGGCTGACGGGCCTCTGCCCGCTCAACACCGTCGGCCGGCGGCAAGGCCGGCGGAGCGGCCGGCTTCGGCGCAGGCTGCTCCGGCACGGGCAAAGGCTGCTCCGGCACGGGCAAAGGCTGCTCCGGTGCGGGCGCCGC
>NZ_CAUPYC010000106.1:0-7129 GCF_963515335.1 uncultured Paenibacillus sp.
TTTGTCGAGCATGCATTATTGTTTTTGAGGCAAAAAGGCACACAGTGGTAAAGTCACCGTCGTAGCTGATAAATGACTGGCGGGCTGGAGAGCAAGGCGGCGCACACTCGCGGCGAAAATGTTGCCCGTGGGTTTGAAGGCTGTGCGCTCCAGCCCTAAAGCGGAAATGCGCGTGATTTATCTGAACGATATATAGGTTTTATCTATAAAGATCATATGATACATATATTGTGCCAATATAAGATTTAGCGCTATCATTAATATAATCAAGTAATGGAAAATTTAGAGGCTGAATCAGTTATAGGAGGAGATAACCAATGGACACAACTACTGCCCGGAACCGGGCGGAATTATCCGGAAAGCTGACAAACGTTTTAGATTCAAGGTCGTTAACAAAGTCTCATAAAAGACTGGCTGAAATGCTTACGGAAGGTACGACGGTGCTTGACGTCGGCTGCGGCACCGGAGCAATCACGCGTGGGATAGCAGAAGCAGTTGGTCCAAACGGTCGTGTTGTTGGTATAGATAATAATCCGAACCTGATCGAAAAAGCCCGTCAAGCTCATGGCGATACGCCGGGATTGACGTTTGAGACAGGTGATATCTATAATCTTGCCTATGAAGAGGAATTTGACATGGTTACCTCCGCTCGTGTTCTAATCTGGCTCTCTGATCCGTTAAAAGCATTGAAAATGATGAAAACGGCCGCGAAAATCGGTGGGCGTATTGTAATTGCCGATTATAATCATGAGAAAATATTGTGGGAACCACAACCGCCCGCAAGTATGCTTTCTTTCTATTCTGCGTATTTGAAATGGCGTTCCGATGCAGGTAGGAACAATGCGATTGCCGATCACCTGCCCGATTTGTTTCAAAAAACGGGAATCGAGGGAATCACGGTTACCCCCCAACATGAGATAACCAAGCGGGCAGATTCCGATTTTCTAACCCGCATTGGAATATGGGCGGATACTGCTTCAAGCAGAGGGGCTCAAATGGAAAGAGACGGGTATCTCACCGAAAAAGAATATGTCGAAGCGGAAAAAGAATATCGGGAATGGATAATGCAGGACGCCCAATCTTTAACGATGTATATGTTGGCGGTTGAAGGTGTGAGACTGTTGTAGAACCGTTGTAACCTCGCCAGATTGGATATGCAAGGATCGTAACGGACGGAGCGGCTGTGTATTATCTATGCGATGTATTTGTTTTGGAAGAATATCGGGGACAGGGCGTCGGAAAGAAATTGGTTGAAGTTATTGTAGAGGCAGAACAATACGAATATATGACGGGAATCCTGGGCACGAAGGACGCGCATGAACTATACGTTCAGTATGGATTCGAGAAAGATGCAGAGAGATTGATGAGAAGGCCTCCCCAGGGAAGAAAATGATAATTTATCATCTGGCCGAGATACAGGATATCATTTAGGCCAGATTATAGATCTGGCGCAGCGGATTTCCAAAACCAAGTTTCAATTTGTGCAGAATGGCATTAACGAAAAAAGCTTAAAAGAATTGCTAACCGAAGAGTAATGCGGAGGGTGGAGCATTTTATGAGCTTTGAACTCACCAGCTTCACACTTTTTAGGATATAATAATTCCTATAAGGAACACCCGATTGGAGTGAGTTCAGTGATAAAGGACGAAATAGAAGCCATTTTGAAAGCTCATAAACAAGAGCTGGCTACCCGTTTTTTTGTTGAGAAGATTGGGTTGTTTGGTTCCTATGCAAGGAATGAACAGAACGAGGAAAGCGACATTGATATCCTGGTTGAATTTTCTCGCCCAGTAGGCTTTGAATTTTTGGATCTTAAAGACTATTTGGAAACCATTTTTAAAACGCCTGTAGATCTAGTAACTGTCAATGCTCTAAAACCGTTCATAAGGAATGAAATATTGGGTGAGGTACAATTTCAATGAATAGATCGAATTTGTATTTGAATGACATCCTTGAGGCAATTAATAAAATTGAACGTTACACGGAAGGAGTCGATTACGATTCTTTTTCAAGTAATGAAATGTTACTGGATGCAGTTATCCGGAACTTAGAAGTCATTGGAGAAGCGGCCAAAGGAGTAGAAGAGCATATTAAGGAGCATTTCTCGGAAATTCCATGGCGAAAGATGATAGCACTCAGGAATATTTTGATTCATCAATATTTTGGTATTGATAAATCGATTGTGTGGGAGGTCATCAGAACTAATCTTGCAGAAGTTAAACCAGAGCTTTTGAGAGCAATTCAAGAAGTTGGAGAGACTCCCTAACACTACACTCACGATTTGGGGCTTTTATGCTTGGTCCGCAGGAAAGTCATGTGAAACTAGTACACAGTTTCTTAAAATTCGTTCCCTATAGAAATGGCTTGAAAAAACATCCGCGACGGACTCCCTCTTTTTGTGTAAGAGAACAAGAGGAAGAAGAAACGGCGAGTGAAGATGATGAACCAAATACGATTAACAACAAAACAGCGCAAACAAATCAAACCAATGCGTATCGAATCCTGTTAAATTACAAGTATCTGTCTGGAGGATGAGATTATGGATGATTTACGCTACCCCATTGGACAATTCGAACCCCTACTGAATCCAACTCCAGAGCAACGCAACAGATGGATTGAGGATATTGCAGAAATGCCAAAAATCCTTCGACTGACTGTGCAAGATCTAACTTTGGAGCAATTACTTACACCCTATCGACCTGGTGGTTGGACTGTCCAACAGGTAGTCCACCATATGGCTGATAACGACATGAATGCCTTGAACCTTCGTTGGTTCTCTTGGAATCACTTCACAGTCGATTTGCTGCTTTACTCCGTTCATTACACCCGTCAGACTTTCAAAGGACATTCAGGAGTCCTACGCACGGAGTAATGAGTCTTGATGTTGCGACACAAAGATATGCTTGGCACGGTCGACATCATATCGCACAAGTCGCATCACTTAAAGAACGTTTGACGTGGTATTAGGCTGTTTTCATTTGATCGAAATCAACCATGCAGAGCCATTTATAAATTGCAAACAGGAGGCTGTACATATACATATGTCAGAACCGATCATTATTGTCCCTTATGATACAGCTCACGTAATTTGTCGGTGAAAAAATCACCGCCAATGGCGTGAGCGTTTTAACGACAATCATGCCCGATGCAGCAAAACGACAGGTTACCCTGCCGTCCCTCGCTTTCGTTCCATATCTGCACGCGACCCATGTGTACATTCTACAACCTCGGCGTCTATTCCTTCCGCCTCTAACAGCGTCTGGCCGCAAAGGCAAGACGATTATGGGCGGAGGGATGACGCGGCTGAAAGCGTACCTGCATGTGCGCCGATCTTTATCGGACTATTTATTGGTCACCGTTAATGGCGCTCCGCTGAAGACCGCACAGACTTGAATTTCTGCTAAACAATCGTTCAGCAAGCCCTATTCATTAGTCATTCATCCCGACATAGCGTGATCGTCATCACAACCTTAACCGGTTTACTGTGATAAGGTTAACGTCGACAAAACTATGCAGGAGATGAGGGAAGCCACAATGTCCATGCTGCCGCATAAAAATGAACTTGGCTTGTATGAGATTCGATTGGAATCGATCGGCGGGCTTGGCGCCAACCTTGCGGGCAAAATGTTGGCGGAAGTGGGTGTCATCGGTCACGGGATGAACGGCTCGAATTTTTCGTCGTATGGTTCAGAAAAAAAAGGATCGCCGGTAAAGAGCTTTATTCGATATTGCGAATCCGACGTTGAAATTCGCGACCACAGCCCAATCGAACAGCCGCATGTCATCGGCGTGTTCCACGAGACGTTGTACAAATCGGTCGATGTCGTAAATGGATTGCGTCCGGGAGGCATTGTACTCGTCAACTCCGCGCGCGATTTCGCGCAGGTAGCCCAAGACTTGAACTTGCGCACGGGAACGCTGGCCATCGTCGACGCGCTCGGCATTTCCGTGGAAGAGAAAACTCGAGTGAACACCGCGATGCTTGGGGCGTTGTTTCGGATCTGCGACTTTCTCGATCCGGAGTCGATGCGGACGGTCATCCGCAGAACGTTCGAGAAAAAGGTTCCACACCTGGTGGAGCCCAATTTGCGTACGTTCGATCGTGGATACGAGGAAGTCCGGTTTGAACACCTCGGATCTGACAGTGAGCCAATATCGGTATTCCGCCGTGCCGAACCGCTGCTCGGCTATCTGACGCAGGAGGCCGGTGGACTGCTGTCGGCAACCGCCAATAGCGTTCTGAAAGATTTAAGCGGCTCGAGACAGGGGTATTTGCCGGAATTTAAAGTGGATCAATGCATTCATTGTGCCGCCTGCGATACGGTATGTCCGGATTTTTGTTTCGTATGGGAGAAACGGCCGGACAAGAAGGGCAACCCGCAAATGTTTCTGACAGGCATCGATTATCAATACTGCAAAGGCTGCCTGAAATGCGTCGAAGCGTGTCCGACGGATGCGCTGGGCGACCTGCGGGAAGAGCACGGGTACGCGGAGCTTCACCGTAAGCCGCAGCATTTTGCATATGTGTCGGGAGGGCGAGTCTGATGTCGATTCAAGAAGAACAGCTTTTATCTCCGGGACTGCACGCCGAACAATTGACCGTATTTGAATCCGGCAACGAAATGGCGGCGATGGCGGCTGCCCAGATCAATTATCATATCATGGGATATTTTCCGATTACGCCGTCGACCGAGATCGCGCAGTATCTGGACATGATGAAGGTGCGGGGGCTGCATGACATCCAGCTTATTCCGGCGGACGGGGAACATGGTTCCGCAGGTATCTGCTACGGCGCGGCGGCGGCCGGGGCCCGCGTGTTCAACGCCACGAGCGCGAACGGCTTCTTGTATATGATCGAACAGCTTCCCGTGCAGGCGGGTACGCGGTTCCCAATGGTTATGAACCTCGTGACCCGCGCGGTGAGCGGACCGCTCGACATTCGTGGCGATCATTCGGATTTATACTACGGACTCAACACCGGGTGGGTCATCCTGACGGCGCGTACGCCGCAGGCCGTTTACGATATGAATATCCTGGCGCTGCGCATCGCCGAGCATGCCGACGTAAGACTTCCCGTGATCGTAGCTTACGACGGATTTTTTACTTCGCACCAAAAGCGCAGGGTCCAGCATTTTGCCGACCGGGCAACGGTGCAGCGTTTTGTCGGTGAGCGGCCGCCAGCTGCTCCGCATGTTCTCGATCCCGCCAAGCCGGTCGTGATCGGCGCTTATATGAACGGCGACGATTTGATCAACAACCATTTCCAGCAGTCTGAAGCGATGCGGCGCGCAGGTGAAGTTTTCCTTGAAGTGGCGGATGAGTATGCTCAGCTGTCGGGACGTTCGTACGGCGCGCTTGATTTGTACCGGATGGAAGATGCCGAAGTGGCACTGTTCCTGCTGAACTCAGCCGCGGAATCGGCCAAGGATGTTGTGGACGCTCTCCGCGAACAAGGCATCAAAGCGGGCATCATCAGCCCGAATTTTATTCGTCCTTTCCCGGCGGAAGCGATCCGGAACGCCCTGCGCGGCGTGAAATCGCTGCTCATCGGCGAACGGGCGGACTCGTACGGCGCGGGCGGGGCGAATTTGACCCACGAGGTCAAATCGGCGCTGCAGGACGACAAGAACAACCATACGATCGTGCTGTCGCGCGTATTCGGTGTCGGCGGGAAGGATTTCTATGCCTCCGACGCGGAAGCGTTTTTCGGGTTAGCCATCGAAGCGATGGAACGCGGGTATGCGGAAACGCCTTTCGATTACTACGGACATCTCCCCGGGGACGCCGGGAACAAGCTTGCTCCGGTCATCGAGCCGATGCACGGCAGCGCGTTCAAATCCGGACTCATCCAAGTGACCGTGAACGAAGAAACCGGAAAGCTGAAGGTGAGGATCCCGCCGTTGCGCGCGCTGACGGATAAGCCGAAAAGGATCGCGTCGGGACACGGCGCTTGTCCGGGCTGCGGCATTTTCCCAGGGCTCGAGCTCTTCTTCAAGGGGATCGAAGGGGATGTCGTGACCCTGTTCCATACCGGCTGCGCTTATATTACGACCACCGGTTACCCTTACAACTCCCATAAGCAAAGTTTCATCCATAACCTGTTCCAGAACGGTCCGGCGACGCTGTCCGGGACGGTGGAGGCGTTCTTCGAACGGAAGCGCCGCGGGGAGATCGAGGTACCGGACGATTTCACCTTTGTCATGGTTACGGGCGACGGCGGCATGGATATCGGCATGGGTTCGGCGGTCGGCACGGCACTTCGCAATCATAAGATGATTATTCTGGAATACGACAACGAAGGCTATATGAACACCGGGGCGCAGCTGTCCTATTCGACGCCGATCGGCCACATGACAAGCACTTCCGGCGTCGGCAAAAAGCAGCAGGGCAAATCGTTCCATCACAAGGACACCCCGCAAATTATGGCGGCGACAAACATCCCGTACGTGTTCACGGGAACGGAGGCTTTTCCGCAGGATCTCGTCATGAAGGCGGCGAAAGCGCAGTGGTATGCGCTGAATGAAGGCATGGTTTACGGAAAGCTGCTTATTACTTGCCCGTTAAACTGGAAATCGGAAGACCGCGACGGCGAGAAAATCGTCAAGGCCGCCGTCGACTCGTGTTTCTTCCCGTTGTACGAAGTGGAGCGCGGCAACACGACAATCACCTACAATCCAGATGCCAAAGGCAAACGGGCTCCGCTCTCGGAATGGCTTCGGTATATGGGCAAGACAAAGCATTTGCTTAAGGAAGAGAACCGCAGCCTGCTTGAACAATTCGAGCGGGAAGTGGAACGGCGGTGGGAGAAGCTGCAAGCAAGACACGACAGTCCGTTTCTGTGATATAGTAGAGTGAATGGAGAAGGGACCGGGCTATTTGCAGCCGGTCCTTTCTCATACACGGATTGCAAAAATTAGAGATAACACGTACGACGCCATTGTTAACGAGTATAGTGCGCCCATTTCCCGAGTGGCAGGCGATGATACAGACGGGGCTTGGAGAACAGCCATAGACTGAGATTACACGGCAGTCATTATGGAAAGAGGGATAGTTATGGCTTTCAAGCATGGCCCAAAGAAACTTTCATGATTTCTCGCTCGCAAACCTAGCATGAAAATAGCGGGAGTTT
>NZ_CAUPYC010000107.1:0-6936 GCF_963515335.1 uncultured Paenibacillus sp.
CTCTTCGCCTCGCTACGCGCCGCGCGAAGGGCCGGCTGCGCCGCTTCGTCATCATCGGCGGCAGCGCCTACGCCGAATTCCACCATCGACTTGCGCTCAAGGCGCGCGTCGATGGCACGCTCGATGCCGTCGAGCCGCGAGCGGTCGCGCGGCGTGACCAGCGTCACGGCGACGCCGCGCTGCCCGGCGCGGCCCGTCCGGCCGATGCGGTGGATGTACCATTCCGCATCCTGCGGAATGTCATAGTTGAAGACGTGCGTCACGCCTTCAACATCGATGCCGCGCGCCGCGACGTCCGTGCAGACGAGCAGCTGCAGCTTCGCGTCGCGGAACCGCTTCATGACCTGCTCGCGCTTCGCCTGCGTCAATTCGCCGTGCAGCTCGTCGCTTTGGAAGCCATGCTCAAGCAGCGCTTCGTTCAGCTTCGCCGCACGGATCTTCGTCCGGCAAAAAATAACCGCCAAATACGGCCTGTACGTCTCCAGCAAACGGATCAGCGTCGGCTGCTTCGAGCGGTCGGTCGTGTCGACCGCGATCTGCCGGATGCTGTCCAGCGTAACGCGCTCGGTGCGGATCGTCACATCCTCGGGCTCGCGCATATAACGTCTGGCCAGCCGGCGGACCGAATCCGGCATCGTCGCCGACAGCAGCACCGTCTGGCGGCTTTCCGGCGTTTGGGCGATCAGCTCTTCGACCTCTGCAAGAAAGCCCATGTGCAGCATTTGGTCCGCTTCGTCGAGCACGAGCACGTCAAGCTCCGACAGCCGGATCGTCCGACGGCGCAAATGGTCGAGCAGCCGTCCCGGCGTGCCGACTACAATCTGCGGCCGTCCGTCGAGCTTGCGAATCTGCGCATCGACGTCCTGCCCGCCGTAAGCGGCCAGCACGTTGGCGCCGACCGCATCCTTGAGCTTTTTGAATTCCTGGGTAATCTGGATCGCAAGCTCGCGTGTCGGCGTTACGACCAAAGCCTGCACGTTATTGTTATTCGGATCGATCCGATTCAGAATCGGCAGCGCGAACGCGAGCGTTTTGCCGGTGCCGGTCTGGGCCTGCACGATCGCGTCACGGCCGGCAAGCAAATGCGGGATGGCGCTTTTCTGCACGGGAGTCGGGTTCGTTAAGCCCTGCATGCGCAGCTGCTCTGTCACCTCCGCGCGTATGCCGAGCTTGTCGAAAGGGGTAGTCATTCGTTAGTCCTCTTTTCACATTGCGTTTGGTATGATTCCCCTAGTATACCAGTTCGACAAGGAAAATAAAGCAAACGCGCTGTCAGCCCGCGATAAAGTTGCAAATGTGTTACTTTTCAGTTCGCCTCGGAATAGTAAATACCGTCGTTATGCGCCGCAGTGGAACGTCCGCTTCAGCTCGTGCACGGCGTCATCATGCGCAAAGACCGGGAGCTGGGAGCGGCGGCGCAAAAATTCATGGAACGGTCGGTTTCCGAGCTGCGCGCCGTTCCGGTATAATGTCTTTATATCGATTGCAGATAGATAACCGTGTTCACTTACCACCAAAGGAGAATCGGCCTGATGGCATTCGGATTGCGCAGAGCGGAGCTCGTCGAGTGGAAAAAGCGGGTGGCCGCCGGAGAGATTGCGTATATGACGCATTACTGGCTGGAGCCGCGGTGGCCGGACATCACGACGGTGACGAAGGTCGGTTGCGCCGATCTCGGGAAGCTGTCCCTTTGGTGCCGGACCAACGGGCTCAATCCCGCTTTCATCCACGCCAGGGACGATTATCCGCATTACGATCTGATCGGAAGCAAGCAGAGAGAGATTTTGGCCCGGGAAGGGCTATGGGAGCAAATCGAGCGGTTCGGCCTTTGATCGGACACGCAGGCATCAATACGGACATAAAGGAGACCGCGCAACACATGTCTTTATCCATTCAATATTTATCGTTTTTCGTCATCCAGACCGACGGGGAGGAGGCCGGCGCATCGAAGCACTTCAAGCATTTCCAGACGTTGGATGGGGAAGCCTATGACGGCAGCGAGCTGAAAAGCTTCCTCGACAGCGAGTTCATTCGCATCCTCAAGCGAAAGGTCGAGCGCAATCCGGGAAGCGAGAACGCGCCGACGAAAATCGGCCGCTTCGAGGTCGAGCCCGGCCACGAGCTGACGGCGAACCCGAACTACAACCTGCTGCAGCGGCTCCGTACGGCCGATAACCGCGAGCAATTTCTCGGTTTTGCCGACGAGGTTGTCCGGGTCTATATGGATACGAGCTCCGTACGCGGAGGCGCCCTGATCGCGGCGACCGCCACGATGAACACCCATTTCGACGAGCCTTTCGTCTTTCTGATGAAGTGCGACTTCGAGCCCAAGATCGCCCGCATCTCCGACGAGCGCAGCCTGATTTCCCATGTCGAGATGGCGATCAGCGCCCGCAACATCAAATCGATCCAGTATCCGCATATGCCGGAGGAGGGCATGATCGCGCCTTGGGAGCTGAAAATCCACCAGGCTTCGCATGCCCGCTACTTCGAGGATTTCCTCAAATACGTGTCGTACGACAAACCGCTGCCCGAGCTGATGAACGAACAGATTCTCGGCATGGTATATCAGCACATGGAAGAGAAATGGCAGGATACGCCGCACGATGACGAGCTGCGCCAGGAGGACGAACAGAAGCTGGAGTTCTGGGCCGCCAGCGACAAACGCGACATCCAGGAGCGCTGGACGCACGAGACGGTAACGGAGGCGGCCGCCCAACTGATCGAGCATAAACCCGATCTCGGCTTCGGCTTCAAGCTGGACGGCGTGGCGGTGAAGGGGCTGTTGGCCGACTACGGCAACAAGATTCACTTCACCAAGCACAACGGCAAGTATGTCGTCATGCTGGAAGGAGACTCGTTCCAATTCGACCGAGGCATGTCTCCGGTCGAGCTGCTTCACCCCGATCCGCTTGAGACGGTATTGGATCGGATCGGAAAGTCATCCGGGATCGATGCCGCAGGCTATGCCGGGCCGGAGAATTATGCGCGAGATGCGGCTGCGGCCGCTTCGGAACCCAGTGGTTCCGATCGTTCCGATGACGATGTGCCATGGGACTGATCGTTGCAGTTCACGACATTAAACATTAACGGGGTGTAATAGAACGTATGGACAAACTGTTTTTTATCGAAATCGGCATGGGAACGGACCTGCACGGACAGAACATTACGAAGGCGTCGGTCCGCGCCGTGCAGAACGCGATTCATACGAATTCGATGCCGGGGCTGCGCTCCGTGCTGCCGGGCGGAACGCTCGACAACATGAAGGTGAATGTGAAGCTGGCCGTACCTTGCGACAAGGACAAACTGGACATTGCGGCGGTAAAGGCGGCGCTGCCGTACGGACAGGTGTCGGTCGAGGTGTCGGACGGCGGCATGCTGACCACGAGCGGTGTCGTGCTGCCGGACAAGGACGACGTGAACGACCTGATCTACGTGGTGATCGCATCCGTTGAAGTCGGCTACTAGGACGAATTGCCGATTTTGCAGATTTATAGTGATAACATTGGCCTATTACGCCGCCATTGGGTGGCGTTTTTGGCTTGTTTGTGGTTAATTAGGTAGTGAGAGCTGTTTGTTGCCGGGGAGGGAAAAGTGGATGAAGCATGCGGTGAGGTTGGCGGTGCTTGCCGCTCTGCTGCTTATGCTTGCGGCATGCTCGGCCGCCGATGATGCGGTGACTGGAAATGGCGGTACGGACGTCAACGAACAAAACGGCGGCAGCGAAAAGGGCGGGGGCGGCGAAGGTGCCGACGGCGCAGGTACCGGGCCGGACGGCGCCGAGTCGACCGAAGGTGCGTTCTATGAAGTGCTGGCGACGAATTTACGGAGTCCATGGTCGATTGCGTTCGACGGGGAAGTTTTTTACATAAGCGAGCGGGACGGCGCGATCGTCCGCGTGGCCGGCGGCAAGATCGAGCGGGAGGAAGTGAAGCTCGCCAAACCGGTCCATCAAGAAGGGGAGAGCGGTTTTCTCGGCCTGGAGCTCGCGTCCGATTTTCGCGACAGCGGTCGGGCTTATGCTTATCATACCTACAATGAGAACGGGCGGTTGTTGAACCGCGTCGTCGTGTTGGAGCGCAAGGACGGCGTATGGACGGAGAAGGAGGCGCTACTGGAGGGCATTCCTGGCGCGGTGTTGCATGACGGGGGGCGTTTGAAGCTCGGTCCGGACGGCTATTTATATATTACAACCGGCGATGCGACCGAAGAGGAACTGGCCCAGAATACGGACAGCCTGGCCGGCAAAATTCTGCGGATGACGCAGGACGGCGATGTGCCGGGCGATAATCCGTTCACCGGTTCGTACGTGTATACATATGGTCATCGCAATCCGCAGGGTATCGGTTGGGACACAAAGGGCGCGATGTTCAGCATGGAGCATGGACCGTCTTCCTCGCCGCGCGGCTACGACGAACTGAACCGGATTCGGCCGGGCTTGAATTACGGCTGGCCTGACGTTTTCGGCGATGAAACGAAGGAAGGTACGGAGCCGCCGGTGTACCATACGGGGGATACGGCTTTAGCGCCGTCGGGCATGGCGATTGACGAGGAGGGCAACATCATCGCGGCGGGATTGGCCGGCTCGAGACTGATCAAGCTGTCGCCGAACGGCGTTGTGCTCGACACGCTGCTGGAGAATGAAGGGCGGCTGCGGGACGTGTTCATCTACAAAGGCAGCTTGTACGTCATCACGAACAATACCGACGGCCGGGGCGAGCCGGGAGACGCGGACGACCGGTTGTTGAAGTTGACCGTAAAGTAACGATTCGGCTGCGATTGGAGGTATGTCAGTCATGGCTGCAAGGGCGGAGCTGCAAACGGTGCGTTTTCGCGTAAAAAGGGATGGCCGTCTGGAGGCGGGGGGGCTGCTTGTCATCGGACTGCTCGATCTGGTGATTTTGTTGCCGCATTTTCGGTCGGAGGACGCTACTTTATTTTCCGATGTTACAGTGATTGGTATTGCGCTTGGCTTGACGCTGCTGATGGGATGGCTGCTGTTCGGCATCAGCTATGTCATGGACCCGGAAGGGTTGATCGTCACCGTGGGCCCGTTCCGCAGCAAAATTCTGTACAGCGACATCACCCGGGTATCGAAGGCGAAAAACCGCTGGGTCGGCTACCGGGCGACGATGTCCGAGGATACGCTCGAGATCCATTACCGTTCAGGCCGTTTCACCAGTGTCAAGCTGTCGCCGGCGGACAAGCAGCGCTTCATCGAGGAGCTCGTCAGGCGCTGCCCGTCGCTGATTATCGGGCCTTTGGAATAATGACATTATAGGTAGGGGCAGGCTGGGTGAACCGGCTTGCTCTTTTGTTTTATGGGCGAGAAGGAAACGGAAGGAAAAGCCGGATATGGGAATTGACCAATCTAAATAGGATGATTATAATATATATTATGATCGACATATTAAATTGTTGCAAGCGCTTATTGTGGAGTGTATTCCACAATATCGGAAAATCAATGCCATAACTTCAGAATTGATAAGGGGATCTGCGATGAACCAGCTAATGGAGCATTATCGGAAAGTGCTTGCAGGAGAGAAGCAACCTTCGCCTGTCGAACAACTTATCGGAATCAGGCTTGTTGAAATTGAAGCGGGTCGTGCGATCTTTGATTTGGAAGCTACCCGGGGTCATTCCAACCCTCAAGGCACACTGAACGGCGGGGTAACGAGTACGCTTGCGGATATCGCTATGGGAGTAGCTTTCGGTACGACGCTCCAGGCGGATGAGAGCTTTACTACAATTGAAATGAAAATTAATTTTTTCAAGCCGATTTGGAATGAAATAATCAGAGCGGATGCCAAGATCATGAAAAAAGGACAGACCGTTGGTTTTGTTGATTGCAGTATATTCAACGAAGACCAAACTCTAGTCGCCTTTGCAACCAGTACTTGTATGACACTTAGAGGGGATAAGGCGAAAGGAAGGTAAACATGGCGATCATCAAATTAAACTGGTGGAGGAATAAACCTGGTGGAGGAATAAACTATGATGGGGAAGATGGGGGACAATTTCGTATCAGGAAAAGCAGTATCAGCTGAGACTGTTGAGACAGCCTATCTGGAGGCCGAGGGCGTCCGGTTTGCATACCGGACGTTTGGTGCGCAATCGGACGAACCACTTGTATTCTGCCATCGTTTTCGCGGCACAATGGACGATTGAGATCCGGAGGTCGTTAACGGGCTGGCCCGTGAGCGTCGTGTCATCCTTTTCGACAACGCCGACGTGGGACTATCCTCCGGTGAGGCGCCCAATACTATTGCCGGCATGGCCAAATACGCGGCAGCCTTTATCGAAGCGCTCGGTCTCAAACAGGTCGATCTTCTCGGCTTCTCGCTGGGCGGTACTGTTGTCCAGCAGTTGACGCTGGACCGTCCCGATCTCGTCCGACGTCTCATACTCGCCGGAACGGGACCAGGGGCGGGTGATGGGATACAGCCTCCTAAGCCGGAGGTGTTTCAGGTTGCCGGCAAGCCGGTTGGCGGACCGGAGGATTTTTTATACCTATTCTTCGAACAGACGGAAACGAGTATGGCTGTGGGCCGTGCCTACCTCTCGCGCCTTGAAAAGCGGGAGGGTCCGCGCGAACCGGTTGTCAAACCGGAGACGATGAAGGCACAGTTATCGGCTATTGCCGCGTGGGGAAAGGGAGAGGGCGCGGCCTACCCGCGGCTCGGGGAGATCAAGCAACCAGTTCTTGTGGCGAACGGAAGCAACGATATTATGATTCCAACGGTCAATTCATTTATCATGGCGCAGCGTTTGCCAAATGCTCAACTTATTATCTACCCCGATTCCGGGCATGGGTTCCTCTTCCAGTACGCGGACCTTTTTGTCGAGCATGCATTATTGTTTTTGAGGCAAAAAGGCACACAGTGGTAAAGTAACCGTCGTAGCTGATAAATGACTGTCGGGATGGAGAGAAAGGCG
>NZ_CAUPYC010000108.1:0-6594 GCF_963515335.1 uncultured Paenibacillus sp.
GGCAGCGGCGGCGCGGGCAGCGGCGGCGGAAGCGTCACCGTTGTACAAACGCTGGAGCCGCAGACGAACTGGGGCATCCGCAACCCGGCCGTCGACCGGACGCGGCGCCCGAACGCGATCCGCGTGAAGCTGACAGTGTCGTGTGGCCGGGCAACGGAGTTCACGCTCAAGCTGAGATTGCCGGCATGGCTGCAAGGGGCGCCGGTGATTACCGTCAACGGTGAGGAGATGATGGCAGATGTCGATGCCGGCGGTGGTGGTGGCGGCTTCGCGGCCGTTCGGCGGAGCTGGTCGGACGGCGATCAGGTTGTGGTCGAGCTGCCGAAAGGGTTGACTGCATCCCCGCTTCCGGACCGTCCGGATATCGTGGCGTTCATGGACGGCCCCGTCGTGCTGGCCGGCCTGTGCGGCGAGGAAAGAACGCTGCATGGCGACGCCGCGCGGCCCGAGTCGATGCTCACGCCCGACAACGAGCGGGAATGGGCGGAGTGGCTTCCGGGCTACCGCACCGTCAACCAGGAGCGCGGCATCCGTTTCATCCCGCTGTACGAAGTCGAGGACCAGGCGTACACCGTGTATTTTCCGGTGAAAAGCTGAGCAGAGTGAATGGCAGTCCTTATCATAACGGCGCAGCGGCCGACTCCGGTACTCTACCGGAAATCGGCCGCTGATTTTTGGAGAGATATAAATAAGGTGCATTTCAT
This sequence comes from uncultured Paenibacillus sp., assembly GCF_963515335.1. Taxonomy (NCBI): domain Bacteria; kingdom Bacillati; phylum Bacillota; class Bacilli; order Caryophanales; family Paenibacillaceae; genus Paenibacillus; species uncultured Paenibacillus sp. The sequence goes on from NZ_CAUPYC010000108.1 coordinate 705, forward strand.
GTACTTGGTCGCTTAGGGGTGTGGTATTGTTACCCGACGAAGTGCAAAAGATGCACTACAAATGCAGAGTTTTCATCAAAATCATCCATTTCCTCGAAATCAAGTGCAGGTTTTGCACTTCATTTCGGGAAAATGGGGCATTTCCGCCCGACAAAGTGCAGGTTTTGCATCTCATGCCGGCAGGACAGTCACGTGTCCATTTCCATTTCCATTTCGGACGCCCTACACGCCCGAGTAAGCCATAAATCCGCCGTCCACGGGAACCGTGATGCCCGTGACGAAACCCGAAACGCTGTCATCCGCCAGCCAGATTAAGGTGCCGAGCAGATCCTCGGGTTTGCCGAATCGCCTCATCGGCGTGTGCGAGATGATCTTGCCGGAACGCTCCGTCAGCGAGCCGTCCTCCTTGAGCAGCAGGTTGCGGTTCTGCTCGGTCAGGAAAAAACCCGGCGCGATCGCGTTCACCCGAATGCCGACCTCGGCCAGATGGACGGCGAGCCACTGCGTAAAGTTGTCGACCGCCGCTTTGGCCGCGCTGTAGGCGGGCACCTTGGTCATCGGACTCGTCGCGCTCATGGAGGACATGTTGATCATGACCGCGCCTTTCTTGTTCACCATATGCCTGGCGAAAACTTGCGTAGGGATGAGAGTGCCCAGAAAATTAAGATCGAAGACCGAGCCGAAGCCCTCCTCCTTCAAATCAAAGAATGTCAGAAGATCCGGCCGGCCGATATCCTCCTGCTGCAAAATCTCTTTGGTCGTCGTGGCGAGCGGATGATTGCCGCCGGCTCCGTTGATCAGAATGTCGCAGCCGCCAAGCTTCTCCGTCACCTCGGCTTCCGCGCGCTTCACGCTTTCCGCATCCAGCACGTCGCAAGCCACGGCCAACGCTTCGCCGCCGGCGGCCCGAATAGCGTCCGCCACCAGCTCGCCCTTCTCCGCCGTCCGGTTCAGAATCGCCACCTTGACGCCGTGCCGCGCAAGCTCCTTCGCCATCGCCGCGCACAATACGCCGCTGCCTCCGGTAACGACAGCCACTTTGCCCTTCAGATTGTCATGAATCGGTATCATCGCTTTCCTCCAGCCATAGAATGCTTGTCACGCCGCGCGGATAATATTTGCTGCCGGTAATTTCCCCGGAAATGATCTGGTCGCTCCAGCTCCAGACGGACAGCGTCTTATGCGTCAGCCATTTCACATGGGCCGCATCGGCCGCGGCTCCCGCCTCGTCCCACGGCCGTCCGAGAATGCGGCGGGCGATGAACTGGCACAAATAAATTTTGCTGAGCCAGGAGTTGCTGCTCGTCGACGATATTTTCCACCCGCCGTCCGGGAACAAACATACGCCTTCGACAAGCACCGTCTCCAAATGGCGGCGCAGCGCTTCGATATAATAGCCGAACCGCCCGTTCGGATCGAGGGCCTCCGCCATGTTCAGATAATACGGAAAGACGAGTCCCTCGATCGCGGGGATGATCCTCGAGTCATTGCCTTCCCCGATCACGGCCGGAATATATCCGCCTTCCGTCACATGACTGACGATCGTTCGCGCGCACTTGTCCGCCTGCTCGCCGGCCGCCCGCACTTGCTCCAAGCTGTCGTCGAACCCGCCAAGCAGCTTCTCGAGCGCGAGATAAGCGGCCCAGCTTTTGCCCGCCAGGTAAATGTTGTTGCGCGCCTGCCCGAGCGAGACGTCCAGGCTGTCGTAGGTCGTAATCTCCGCCCCGCCCATCACCCGGCTGCTGTCGAGTCCCATGATCCCGTTACGCTGAGACGGATCCGGATGATCGCGGTTCACCATGCTGGTCAAGCACGCCTCCAGCACCGCCTTGTTCGCCCGAAGCCACTCCGCATCACCTGTCTTCTCGACGTATGCGGCGGCGCAGAGCACCCAGTTCACAAGCTGCTCATGCGTCATGTGCGAGAAGCAGCCGTCCAGGCCGTACAGCTCATAGGAGGAATAATGAGGCCGGGACAGCGTATTGGCCACGCCCATATCGTGCGTGAAGCTGAGCCCTCCCGGATACTCGGCCGAATCGCCCGACGATTGCCAGTTCTTCCTTGAACCGCTTTAATGTGTTATTGACCTGCATCCCTGACAATACCGTGGCATCATAAGCGTCGTACGCCTCATGTACGGGCTCATAGACCCCTGGAGTAGACTTTGCTCCTCCACTGCAACCGGAAAGCAATGCGACCATGAACAGGGCTAATACAAACAGCTTGGATGCTTTGCTCATACCCAACGCACACCCCTTCATAAACGAGAAAGCACCCCTAACATGGACGTTTGCCCAAGTTAGGGGTGCTTCCCCTTTTCCCTATTTGATTACCATTATTATACGTATGGGGTTATCGGCTGTAAACAGTGATTATTTCGTAAGATCCACGCTCTGATTGAAATTAATGAGCCCAGTGTATACGCTGTAACCAGCGGGTCTCGGATCATATTGATGGAGCGTCACAGGTGTTCCGGAATCAACACGTTTATAAATTTCATGAGCTGGATAGGCATCATGTTTCCCTAGAACCCGAACTCGACCATCCCGGTAAACCCAGAAGTCATACTCCCAATCAATATTCGGTGAAGGGTTAAAAGTCGGGATATTGACGGCAGCCTTGACATGAATGTTGACGTAACTTTTATCAGAAGCCCATGCCACATAATTCATCTGGATACCATCTGCAGAGGCCTGGCCGGTAATATCAGGGCGAATAATTTCACCCGTATCGAGATCGACAGTACGTTCAACCGTAGGACCTACACCAGGAAAATGTTTAACAGAACCCTCAGTGAAGTTAACCACAAGGTGCTGAGCCAATTTCCACAGCTCCGGGTTGTTTTCCGTGTAGTAGGTAAAACCCCGGTTATTACCTTTATACAAAATCTTGACTTCGGTAGTGCGCATGAATTCGATCCAAGCGTCCGGGATAAAAGCTGTCGTACGAACCTCAACGATATTCGCCATGGAAACCATCTCCTTTTTGATTAGTGAAGATGGATGATTGGACGCACAAACCAAGGACCGTCCATATCCTGTGTTTGTGATCATCCCGCCTTCACTATTAAAGGAGTTTGAAACTCTTCATTTACAACCATTCGGGAAAGAAAAGTATGAAAACAAAAAACCCACCGCTCTTCGGTGGGCAAATTCTTATGGTTTCTTCGCAAGTTGCGCGTTATATTGCTGTTCAGTACCGACGAAGAATGAATTAACATCCGCACTGGCCGTTGTACCATCAGAAAGTTTGATGTCCTTCTTTCGTATGGATTGGCCGAAGATCATATCATTCCCAATTTCACTACGCTTACCTTGTGCATCTGCATAGTAAAAGGTCATTCCACCATCGGTTGGAGCGCTCGATGTCTTTAGAACCCCATCTTGCGGAATAATGTGTAACAATGCTTTCCCTTCTTTCGGGAGTGCCGGGCTATCCTTCTGATTGTAGACAACCTCAACCCATCCTGTGTATCCACTTGGCATCACATATATATGACTCTTTTGCTTATTCATACCGATCGTTCCAATGGCAATGGCAGCAATCACAACTACAGCAAATACAATAAGGTAAATCTTATACGCCCGTTTCAATCCCTTCACCGCCTTATGTTTTCTCATCGAGCACCTTTACATTATATTACAAAAAGACGCCAATTCAAACAACTTGGCGAATTGGCGCTACAGCGTATATACGATTTTCATCAAATGTTCTCATTTGAGCTGCCTTGTAGCAATAGCCTTTGACCAGACCATTCTTCCGACAAAAGAGAAGAACACCACGCTTACTAAAACGCCCATTCTTATCCTCATAAATGATTTCAACAGGCTTTCCTATGTATTTGGCTACCAACCTCCCACCCCCGCATTCAAATCATTTTTTTATTTTTAATCAGATCCATAAGTTCAGTCTTCATACTTTGTAGGGCATCTTCCTGTGGCATCCTGATAAAACGACTGAGTTCAATCATATCTTTCTCGAACAGTTGGATTATCCTTTGCATTGCATGCTTATCGTTATTCTGGACCGCAATGATTAGCTTCAAGAGCTCATCGTCCGAGATAACTTCTGCATCGCCTTTCTTTTCCATTTGTTTACCCCCTGCTGCGACATGTTCAGTTCTGCTGCGATTTCTTTTTCTGTCCTATCTTCAAAAATTAGTTTTTTTAGAACATATTTTTCGGTCTCGCACAGGGTGTTATCAAACAATTGGTTGATGTAAATGACCGACTCAATATGGCTGAATGAATTTTCAGGATACGGCATTTCGAATGAGATATGAACTTCCCTGGACCGCTGCTTCCGAGCCCCATATTGGAGTCTCCACGCAATTCGTTTTAGCTCGGCGCGACAGGTATCATATAAGGTAGCTGTAGACATCATCTCGCTCTCTTCCTCCCTCCAAATCCCTTTCTATAAAATAGGTGTTTTGAGGAGGTAATTTACAACTAAATAGGAACATTTGTTCTTATAAATCATATTATAAATAAAAATGCATTAAAAAACCAGTCGAAAAAGGCACCTCCAGCACGAACTTTCGTTCATTTAGAGACGCCTATATAATCGTGAATCAACTTTCTTTTTCCTTAAGATGACGGGCTACCGAGTTCAGCCGCTTCGCGCGGCCACTATGCTTACTTCCACCAAGCATCGGTAGGTGTAACAGGAAGCTCGCGTTTGTGCTGCGTTGCTGCAAACTGCTTTTCAAGCTTCTCCTTCACGCCGGCATCCACCGTCCTGCCCTCCAAGAAGTCGTCGATCTGCTCGTAGGTAATGCCAAGCTCGGTTTCGTCCGCTTGCTGCGGCTTGTTGTCGAGCAAGTCAGCGGTCGGTGTCTTAAGATACAGTTGTTCAGGTGCCCCGAGCTCCTGCAAGAGAGCACGCCCCTGACGCTTCGTTAATCCCGAAAGCGGTAGAACGTCCGCTCCACCGTCCCCGTATTTCGTAAAGAACCCCGTAACGGCTTCGGCAGCATGATCAGTCCCGACCACGAGGAGTCCCATTTCACCGGCGATCGCATATTGCGCCATCATCCGAATCCTTGCTTTCGCATTTACCTTGTTGAAATCCGAAAGCGGGTTAGTTAAAGCGGCTTTGAACTGGCCTGCAAAAGCATCCACGGCCGGTCCGATCTGGTAGGTAACCACCTTATCAGGAGCGATAAACTGAAGGGCGAGCTGCGCGTCCGCTTCGTCTTTCTGCGTTCCATACGGCAGTCGAACAGCAACGAATGTTGCATCCACGCCCTCTGCTCGAAGCTCCTCTACGGCCATTAGCAACTTACGTCCAGCTAAGGTCGAATCCTGCCCGCCGCTGATTGTAGGCATCGACCGCCGTATGAAGTACGCAAATGTCGGTGCATACGCCAATTGGATGTAATTCCGTTATGGCTCTTGCCCGGAGCTTAAGCTCGAGATCCGTTCCTGCAAATGCGCTGTAGCGGGTCTTATCCATCCACAACACATTTGGGTTTTGCCGATTCTGCTCGAACACCTCTTGCAGTTCACCGTAAAGCAAACGCCCCGGCGTCCCTTTGATGTTGTGGGGCGGAATCGTTTCAGGATGGAATGGATCGTTTTCTTGATGAAGGTCGATTGCAAAGACAACCAAGTCGTCGTTCTCGATAAATTTCTTCGTTACGGCGACATTTGCCTCTTCAATCGCCTGGCCCGGCTCACCGCAAGTCAAAGCTCCATTCTTTGCTACAAAATCCACCGTGTAATCGATGTTGATCAATGCTCGCTTTGTCATGTGGGATTCCTCCTATCAAATAACAATTATTGAAGTGTTAAGAGAAATGGGTAAAAAAATTTAGAATGTTGCTTCGTATATAGATTTAACATGGATTCGGAAAGTAACCTCTTGAAAAGTTGAATAAAGCGCGTCAAAT
>NZ_CAUPYC010000109.1:0-5929 GCF_963515335.1 uncultured Paenibacillus sp.
GAGGAGCGGCGCCGCGAGCTGGCGCAGCGGCTTGAGCGGATACGCGCGCTGGCCGCGGAAGCGCGGGCGGCGGCGGGCGAAGCGGCCGACCGGCTTGCTTTGCGGCAGGCCGAGTGGGAGCGCTGGCTCGCCGGCCGCGGCTTGCCCGCGGAGCTGTCGCCGGAGGCGGCCCTCGAGGTGTTCGACCGGGCCGAGCAGGCTCGCTCTCAGCTGCAAACGAACGAACGGTCGGCGGACCGGCTTGCCCGGATCGACGCGCGCTTGGCCGACTTCGACGAGCAGGCGGCGGCGCTTTGCCGGGCGGAACCGGAGGCGGCCGGACTGGCGGCGACCGAGCCTGTCGCAGCCTTGCAGTGGCTGCAGGCCGCGATCCGGAAGCAGATTGCGCAGAAGCAAGCGTCGGACCGCCTTGAGGAGCGGTTACATGAGCTGCGCGAGCAGCGGGAGCAGGTCGTCGGGAAGCTCGCGCGGCATGATGAGCAGGCGGCCTTATGGTTTCATGAGGCGGGGGCGGCCGACGAGGCCGAATGGGAGCGGTTGCTGGTTCAGGCGCGGCAGGCCAGGCGGCTGCAGGAGGAAGCGATTCGGCTGGAGGTGGAGCTGTCGGCCGGTATGACGGCAGAGAAACGGGCGCTGCTGGACAAGCTTTTACAGGAAGAGGACGAGCATTCTTTGGCGTTGGCTGACAAGCGCAATGCCGACGCGCTGGACAACGCCCGCCAGCGGCAGACCGAGCTGCTGGAGCGGAGGGGACGGCTGCTCCAGACCTCCGAGCAGTTGAAGGGGGATGAAGACCGCCGTAGTTTGCTGCAGCAGCGGGAAAGCGCGCTTGCGAGGCTGCAAGGCGAGGTCGAGCGCTATGCGGAGCTTGCCGTGATGACGGCGTTGATCAGGCGAACGAAGAAACGGCTCGAGGACGAGCGTCAGCCCGCGGTCCTTCGGGAGGCTTCCCGTCTGGCGGCACAATTGACGAACGGCCGGTACGTCCGGATCGTCGCGCGGCCCGGTGAAGGAACGATTCGATTGGAGAACGCCGATGGCGACATCGTTGACGCCTCATTCCTCAGCAGGGGGGCGGCCGAGCAAATCTATCTGGCGCTTCGTCTGGCTTTGGCGGACGCGGTGGAGTCACGGGAGCCGCTGCCGATGCTGCTGGACGACCTGTTCGTCAACTTTGACGCCGACCGGCTGCGCGCCGCCGCGGGCGTGCTTGCCCGCGTATCGACCGGCCGGCAGCTTATCCTGCTGACCTGCCACGATCACATCGCAACCGCGCTAGCCGAAGCGATGCCTCAAGCGAAAACGGTAGCTTTCTCTTAAAGCAGGCAAAGTGCCTGCACCCCCAAACAGCCTGGAACGGGCATAGCCCTTACCAGGCTGTTTTCACACATGCGACGGAACGCAGGCTACAGCAAGGTGACGGGATGATGACAGGCCATTAAGCGACTGAATGCAGGTTACAGCAGAGCGACGGGATAATGGCGTTGCAATAAGCGGCAAAATGCAGGTTAAAGTAGACGCGAACGGATGATGGCTTTGCAATAAGCGACATAATGCACGTTATAGCAAGGTGAGGGGATGATGACAGGCCATTAAGCGACGGAACGCAGGTTGCCGAGATGTGGTGTCTGATGCCTTATCTCCAACCGGCCTTCTTCCGGATCATCAGGTATAACCATCCGATGCTGACCATCCCGAACATCGGATAAAGCGTCGACAGCAGGGGACCGAAGCCGATCTGGCTGATGACGTAGCAGACGAGCAGGACGGCGGCGACGATGACGCGTCTCGACCATCCGAGCCGTTCCTCCAGCTGCAGCGTCAACCCGTACACATCCGAGATGAGCGTCGTGAAAATTTCGGCGAAAATGAGGAACAGGTAGACCCACTGAATGCCTTGGCCGAGCTCGCGGGCGATGCCGCCCATCGGAATGGCGAACTGCGTAATGCCGGGCATGTAGGCCGACAGCGCCATATGCCCGGCCAGCAGCATGAAGCCGATGCCGATGCCGCCCACCCAGCAGCCGGCAACGATCGTCCGGCGGTCGCCGATTTCCTTGCCGAGCGGGACAAGAACCGCCTGCGCCATCGACAGGTTAAAGGCGGCGTACAGTACAGGCGACGCCCACGCGGCCCACGGCGAATGATCGCTCCCGAGCACCAGCCACTTCTCGGCCCCCGGGGTGCGCAGCGTATCGACAACGATCAGCACCGTAAATAGAAGCATGATCGGCACAACGATCGCGTTGACCGTCAGAATCGCGTTCATCCCTTTGCGCAGCAGCAAATAGCAGCCGACCATCGTCACCAGCAGGCCGGTTTGATACGATATGCCGAGATGTTCGTTGAAAATGGAGCCGGCGCCGGCCAGCATGACCGCGTTGACGCCGAGCAGCACGCACAGCATAAAGTGGCTCACAAGCCTTCCGACCCGTTCCCCGAAAAGCGTCTTGTTCAAGTCCTCATACGATTTGGCGCCGATTTCGGCGGCGATCAGCATCATTTTGGCGCCCAGCCATATGAAGAGTGCTGTGGCCAAGCCGATCGCGGCCGTCCCCCAATACCCGAAACGGGTAAAAAACTGCAAAATTTCCTGACCGGTCGCAAAGCCCGCGCCGACGACCGTCCCCATATACGTAAAAGCGATCTGCAGCACTTTAACCGGCTTCATTCTACCGCCCCCGTTCGCGCATTCATGCACGGATCAGAGCAACCGGCGGCAGGACGCGGGCCGGGCTCGCTCTTTTCATCCTATGCGCGCCTGGGGACAGGCATGACAAGCGTCTTCACACGCGAAAAAAGCGCCCGGCACGATCCCGTGCCGGAGCGCCCCGCATACACCGCTCGCTCAACTTTCGTCAACAAAAAGCTTAACCGACAGCACCGTCTTCTCCTTCGGCTCCAGATCCAGCTTCAAAAGCGCTCCGTCGCCCTTGTAGCCGATCACAAAGCCGGTGTGCTGGTCGGGCTTGCCGAGCGTCTTAAGCGCCTTTTCTTCGTCGTCTCCGATCTTCAGGCCACCGATTCCCGTTCCGGTTCCGGACCCGTACACCTCGACGAACGCAACCCGGCCGGCATCGTTCAAGCCAACGGAAAAGCCGCTATACTCGAGCACGGTGAGCATGCCGTCTTCATCTTCCATAGCGTAGCTGTCAAACGGCTTTCCATACAGCTTCTGGACCGTGCTTCTCTCGTCTCCGACCCCAAGCCCGAGAAGCTTGGGCGCATCCGCGGACCAGACGCCTTCGGTCGGCTGCTTCTTCACAGCGGTGCCTTTTGGGGCGGGTGCCGTCTTCTCGACGCCTGAAGGCTTGCCGCCCGATTCCGCGCCGATGGCCGGCGTCCGAGCGGGCGGCGACGGGTTGTCATACGTTTCCTGCGGGCTTGACGGCGCTTCGGGGATGGAATCGCGTGCGGGGACATCGCGCTCCGCAACATTCGTCTTCGGGCCCGGGGAGCCGCCCGGCATGTCCATTCCGCAGCCGGTCAACAGCGCGGCGGCCAGAAGGGACAGCGCCGCAAGCGCGATGGCCGCAGTCCTTTTATATTTTTTCTTTGGCGATAGGTCCACAGTGAACTCCCCCGATCGGCACAGCCTCGATAATTGCCTGTTCGTATCCGCGTTTTCTGTCTATAGTTAAGACGCCTAAGGACTGGGAAAGGTTGCATCCTTCCGGGATACATTTACACATGCTTTCGGAATCCCGGGGCATATGACCGGTATAAGCGGCGAAGCATCGCGCCGCTTTTCGGGGTTATTTTTACGGTACCGCATTCCATCCCTTGCGTGGGCGCCCGAAGCTATGTTACCTTAACGAAAAGGATTTACCGTGGAAGGAACGTGAGACGATGGACATGTTGAAGGAACGCATTTTGAAAGAAGCGTCGATCATGACGGCGGACGTGCTGAAGCTCGACGGATTGCTGAACCACCAGGTGGATCCGGTGCTCACGATGGAGATGGGCCGGGAATTTGCCCGGCGGTTCGCAGAGGTGCATATAACGAAAGTGATTACGGTGGAGTCGTCCGGCATTCCGGTCGCGTTCGCCACGGCGTTGACGCTCGGCGTCCCGCTTATTTTTGCCCGCCGCAAAAAGACGCTCATCGCCGATCCCGATGCGCTCACCGAGCGCGTTCCGTCCTTTACGAAAGGCATCGTAACGGACATCATGGTGTCGCGGCAATATTTGACGCCTTCCGACAAAGTGCTGTTTATCGACGACATTATCGCGAACGGGGACGCGGCCCGCGGGCTCATCAAAATTATCGAACGGGCCGGATCTGAGCTTGCAGGCTTGGGCATAGTGGTGGAGAAATCGTTTCAGGCCGGCGGCCGCACGATCCGCGAACAAGGGATTCGTGTCGAATCTTTGGTGAAAATAGCATCCTTGGAAGGCGGCAAAATCACATTTGAGCAGTAAGTCCCAACTTCCGTCTCTTTTCGTCTGCGCTTTTTTCATTTATAATAGAGTCAAGTGAGCCGAGGGGAGGCAGAGGGAATATGGAGAAATTGGCGCTGTCCGCGGATTTTTTTGAGACGAAGTTGTCCGATGCCAAGGTGCATTTTGAACGCGCGCTTGACTGCAAACATACAGAATTCGACGATTTATACCCTTACATGATCGAACATCCGCAGTTTTTCTGGTACAAAAGATACGTCGCCTGGTCCGAGCTGTTAACGATCGTCAAGCTGGCTGAAGAATTGAACGTTGAATGGCGCACATGGTTTACCGGGCGCCAGGTCGAATATATTGAGAAACGCGTTATGTCGTCTCGCGTTCTGGACGAATGGTACGAAACGAACGATTCGCGCGAGCAAGTGGTCAACGAAGAAAACGTTTAATGCAAAGCACATCCGACGAGACCCATCGAGACGAGACGTCTCTTTCCGGGTCTTTTATTCTAATGTTTGAAGAGAATGCGTGAGGGAGACGGAAAATAAATGACAGAGGAAGGCGTTCTCGACCGGTACAGGCTGCAAGGCGTTAAGGTGCGTGTCGTCCGCGACGGCCTGGAGATGAACGACGTCATCGGCATTGTCGTCGCCTGGGACGACGATTCGGTCATGATCCGCAAGCCGAACCGGCGTGTCGTCAAGCTGAGCCGCGCCTACGATTACCGTCCCGCCGACGAGCCGCGCGCGGTCGTCGATGAAACGCAGGCCGGCGATCGCGCGTAGAAAGATTCGTATGATGCAAGGCATGTCTGCCAGGGTATGATATACCAAGCGGACGATCAGACTTATATCAGGAGGGATGAAGCTTGAAATGCCCGGTATGTGACGATGTGAGAATGCGCGAGGTCGAAAAGGACGGCGTGACGGTCGACGTTTGTCCGGATTGCAAAGGTGTCTGGCTGGATCGGGGCGAGCTCGAAAAGCTGATGCTGGGCGTGAGGGACATGCGCAAGGAGCTTGAAGAACGCGAAGAGGAGCTGCTCGCCAGGCAGCCGGACACGGCGTTCGGCTCGGATCCTTCCGGTGCGGGCGGAACGCGTGCGGCGCCGCCGGTCCATCAGTATCCCCCGGCGCAGCCCGGCGCCGGCTCGGGCCATACGCCGTACGGTACGCCTCCGCAGACACCCGGCGGACAATACGGCACGGGGTACGGCAACCCGGGCTGCGAACAGCCTGTCTACGGCCACGGCGGACATGGACAACACGGATACGGCGGACACGGCGGCCACGGTTATGGCATGAAGCATGGCTACGACAAGTACGGACGGCCCTACAAAAAGAAAAAAACCGTGCTTGACGTGTTCGGCAATTTGTTTGATTAACAGCTTCCGGCTGCACAACACATAAAATTACCGAAACTTTTTAACATCCGATAGAAACCAAAAAGGACAGCCACACAGGCTGTCCTTGTGTATGTAGTTGGTGCGGTCGAGAGGACTCGAACCTCCACGGCTGTTACACCACTAGAACCT
>NZ_CAUPYC010000110.1:0-5611 GCF_963515335.1 uncultured Paenibacillus sp.
TGTATTAGGCACGCCGCCAGCGTTCGTCCTGAGCCAGGATCAAACTCTCCATTAAGGTGCATGTGCAATTCGCGGCCAGGCCGCGGATGGCAAATGCACAAGTTGAGTCGATATAGCTCATGGCTTGTATTGCTTTTCCGTCATCCCTTGCGGAATGACAGGGCAGTTTCGCTCGTTGTTCAGTTTTCAAAGAACAATGGTGTTTTTCTTTTTCGGCGTGAGCCGGAAATGAAAAACGCATTTTTCGCTTTCTTTCTCGTTCCGGCAACCTTTCGGCCCGGAATTAGAATATAACATAGATTCGACCAACTTTGCAACTGTCAGTTTCTCCTAGGCTCCGTCCGCCGCCTTGTCGGCAACCGGCCGGACTTATAATCTACCACACCCCCGCAGCCACTTACAACTGCTAATATCCGGAAGCCGCCGAATATTTTTTACCCGGTGCGGAATTATAAACAGGGATTGCATACAACATGGGAGGTAAGCGATATGCCAACGAACGACACGAACGGACAGAACCCCGCCGATCGACAGGTGAACGCGCCCGAAGAAGACAACCAGCCCATCGCCGAGAATGCGGTGTCCCACGGAGGCAGATTCGGAACCCGCCAAACGGTGCCGGAACGCACGTCGCAAGGAACAACGAACGCGACACAGCAAAAATGAACAAAGACCCGCGGGACCGCGGGTCTTTCCATTACAGTCAGCTTTAACTTAACGAATCGACGACTGGCTCGCGCCTGATCAACAGCCTGGCTTCGAGCTCGGCGCGCAGTTCGCTCAGCGCCCCTTCAAGACGCTGCTTCAGCTCGTCGGTCAAGCTGAAGCCTCCGGTCTCCAGCCGGCCGACCCATTCATCGACCGCGTAAACACCGCCCAGAATGTGGTTGCCGCCGAGCGCGGCCACCACCGGCTTCAATGCGTAATCAACCGACAACAGATGCGCAAGCGAACCTCCTATAAAAAGAGGAAGAACGATTTTGCCCTTTAATCCCTTCTGCGGAATCAGGTCCAGCAGCGTCTTCAGCGCGCCTGAATAGGCGGCTTTATACACCGGACCGGCGATAATAACCGCGTCCGCCTCTTCAATGATTGCGAGCGCCTGCCGGATGAGAGAGCTGTTAAAATTCGCGCGAAGCAAATCCTCCGCCGGAAGCTCCGCGACCGATACCGACTGGACTTCGTGCCCGAGGCTTTCCAAATAAGTTCTGCTAAAATCGGTTAATCCCAGCAAGCGCGAGCCATGCGAAGGGCTGCCTGACAGGAGAGCGACATACGCCATTCAGTTCGCCTCCTTTACGCGCGCAACACTCCTCCGGCCGTCAATGCCGACAGGCGCCTCACCGTCGATCGTCACTCTGCGCACCACGCGATGCCGGTCGCCGTAGTCGTTGAGCGCGTAATGCTGGGTAGCCCGGTTATCCCAGACCACAACGTCGCCCGCGGCCCAACGCCAGCGCACCGTATTCTCAAGCCGGGTAATATGCGATTGAAGCAGCGAGATCAACTGAGCCGAATCGGCGGACGAGAAGCCGATAATTTTTTTGGCGAAGTGGCCAAGCACCAGCGTCCGTTCCCCCGTCTCGGGATGCACCCTCACGAGCGGGTGCTCGGTTTCAAACAAGGTTGAAACGAATACCTCCTTATGGCGTTTGGCGTCTTCCGGCGAGATCGTGTTCCGGTGGGCCGCATAGTCATATTCGTTGGTGTGAACCGCCCACAGCCGGTCCGCCAGATTGCGCAGCTCCTCGGGGAGCTGTTCATAAGCGGCCGCCGTGTTGGCCCATACCGTGTCCCCGCCCGAGTCAGGCACGACGACCGCGCGCAGGATGGACGCCTCCGGATATGCGTCTACGAAAGTCACGTCCGTATGCCAGGAGTCCGCGCGCCCGCCGTGTGACGAATCGAGCTCCAGCACATAATTCGTGCCCTGCTTGATCGGGACGGTCGGATGGGCGACCGGGTTGCCCAGCAGCCGGGCGAGCGCTTCCAGGCCCGCGTCGTCCAAATGCGTCTGCTCCCGGAAAAAGAGCACCTTGTGCTTCAGCAAAGCCGCCCGGATCAACTGAACCGTCTCTGGTGGAAGATCGGCGCCGAGCCGCACCCCGCTGATTTCGGCCCCGATCCGCCCTGCGACCGGACGAACCTCTACACCTGTGACGATAAACTCGTTCTTTTCCACAATACTCATTCTTCATCTCCTCCTTCATATATGAACCTTATGAACGAATCCGTTTAATGCCGCAAGCTCGATTCACCCGGCCGACTCGGCGGCAAGCGCGGGGGAAGCAAACCGGTTAACCGGCCGATCCAGCCCGTAATGCCCGCGCAGCGTACTGCCCGAATATTCGGTGCGGAAAAGCCCTCTTCGCTGCAGCTCGGGAACCACCTGTTCCGCGAATTCTTCCAGCCCTGCCGGCAAATACGGCGGCATGACGTTAAAGCCGTCGCACGCCTCCTGCGTGAACCATGCTTCCAATTGATCGGCAACCTGCGTCGCCGTGCCGGCAAAGGTGCGATGCCCCCGCGCGCCCGCCAACCGATATATCAGCTGGCGAATCGTCAGGTTCTCCCTGTCCGCCAAATCCGCCACCAATCGATAACGGCTCTTGTTGCCGTTAATCTCCGTCAAGCCCGGCAATTCGGGCAGCGGCCCGTCAAGCGGATAGGTGAACAGGTCCACCTTGAGCATACCGGACAGCTGGCGAAGGCCGTACTCCGGAATGGTCAGCTCGTTCAGCTGCCGCTCCTTTTCTCTCGCTTCCGATTCGGTCGCCCCGATCACCGCGCAGATGCCGGGCAGAATTTTCAGCCGCTCCGGCTGCCGACCGTACCGCGCCAGCCTTCCCTTGACATCGGTGTAAAACCGCTGCGCATCCTCCAATGTCTGCTGGGCCGTAAATATCGCCTCCGCATACTGCGCGGCGAACTCCTTTCCGTCCTCCGAGGAACCCGCCTGCACCAGAACGGGATAGCCTTGCGGAGGCCTCGGAATATTCAACGGTCCGCGAACCTTGAACGCAGCGCCGGCATGGTTGATTTCGCGGACCTTGGCGTCATCCGCAAAAGCGCCCGCCTCCCTGTCGATGACGATCGCCTCGTCCTCCCAGCTGTCCCACAATCCGGTCGTCACCTGCAGAAATTCCCGTGCCCGCTCGTATCGCTTGTTATGTGCGAGATGTGTGTCTTTGCTGAAATTTTCGGCCTCAAGCTCGCTGCCGGAGGTAACGATGTTCCATCCCGCGCGGCCCTTGCTGATATGATCGAGGGACGCGAATTTTCGGGCGACATGGAACGGCTCGTTGTAAGTCGTCGAGACGGTGCCGATCAGGCCGATCCGCTCCGTGACGGCAGCGAGCGCGGACAGCAGGGTGAACGGCTCAAGCCCTACGAAAGCGCCGTGCCGGATGTTTTTGCTGACGGCCAGCCCGTCGGCCAGAAAAAGTGAATCGAATTTGGCATCCTCGGCGATCCGGGCCAGCCGCTGAAAATAACGGATGTCGGTAATATGATGCGGCTCCGTGCCGGGGTGCCTCCAGGCCGCCTCGTGATGGCCGGCGTTCATCAGAAACACATTCAGGTTCATTTGCCGTTTCGGCTTGCTCATACAGATCACACCTCGTCTATTAATAAGGCTTGCTTCTTCCCTTGCCTGTCTCCCGCCGCCCGACTATTCACCGCCAACCGTTTGTTTCCAGGCGGTCAGCCTGGTTTCCGCATAAACCAGCGCATAATTAATGACCAGGCCGATCGCGGATATCGTCAGGATGCCCGCATACATCTGCGGAATCTGGAAGCTGAACTGCGTATACTGCACGAGATAGCCGAGTCCGGATTTGGCCCCGACCATTTCCGCCGCCACGAGCACCAGAATGGAGCTGGCGCCCGCCTGTCGGATGCCTACAAAAATCGTCGGAATCGAGGCGGGGACGATGACCTTGCGAAAAAGGCTGACCGGCGGCAGGCCCATGGAGCGCGCGGACTTGATCAAAAGCGGGTCCACGTTCCTTACGCCGCTGATCGTGTTAAGCAGCAGCGGAAACGCGCAGGCGTAGAACACGATGGCGATCTTCGACGTTTCTCCAAGACCGAGGAGCAATATAAAAACAGGCAGTATCGCCAGGGCGGCCGTATTGCGAAACACCTCAAGCAGCGGATTGAGATACTGCGCAACCGGCTTCCACCAGCCGATTGCGAGGCCGAGCGGAATCGCGACGGCGATGGCGAGAAACAGCCCGCCGAACGAGCGGGATAGGCTGGCCAGCACATGATCGGTTAGATCGCCGGACGCCAGCAGCGCCCACCAGGCGCCGAGCACCTCCGTCAGCGGGGGAAGAAAGGTCAGGTTGACAAGCCCGAACCGCGGAGCCGCCTCCCATATCGCCAAAAACGCAAGGATCGCGGCCGACGTTTTGAACGCGTTGTGCAGCCGGGTCTGAACCGATTGCGGCGGCGCCGCTTTTTCCCGCTTAACCGCCTGGCCGTTCTCGAGGCGATAGACCGCCTCGCCAATTCCCGAATCAGCCATATTTCACCGCTCCTTTGTGGTTGGAATGTATGCCCGCTTTAAGGCTTGTGCTTTTTTCCTGCTCCTGCGCGCGATGAACCTCGTCCTTCAACAAATCCCAGATTTGATGGCGGAGCTTTACGAATTCCGGGTGGGATCGCAGATCCTCCTCAGACGTTCGCGACTTGAACGGGATTTCGATCGTCTGCTTGATCCGGCCGGGCCTGGAGGTCATGACCGCCACCCGCTGCCCCAAATAAACGGCCTCCTCGATCCCGTGCGTGATGAACACGATCGTCTTGCCGGTTGCCTCCCAAATCCGCAGCAGCTCGCTCTGCAGCGTCTCCCGTGTCTGGGCGTCGAGGGCGGCGAACGGTTCATCCATGAGCAGCACATCGGGGTCGTAAGCGAGGCTCCTGGCAATTGCGATCCGCTGCTTCATGCCGCCCGACAGCTCATGCGGATAACGGTTTTCGAAGCCCGCCAATCCGACAAGCCGGATAAAATCACGCGCGATGTTTCTTCTTTCCCTGCGCGGAACGCCCTTGGCCTCCAGTCCGAACTCCACGTTCGCCAGCGCGGTTTTCCAGGGAAACAACGCATATTGCTGAAAAACGATGCCGCGGTCGAGATTGGGCCCTGCGACCGGCTTGCCGTCCAACAGAATGACGCCGCCGTTCGGCTGGGTCAATCCCGCCAGCAGGTCGAGCAGCGTCGACTTGCCGCAGCCGGAGGGACCGACGATGACCATGAACTCGCCCTGCCGCACATCCAGATTAATATCCTGCAGAGCCGGGACGGATGGGGAATCCGCCTCGGGACGTCCGGAATCGCGCTTGGTTCCAAACGATTTATGAACCTGCCGGATGCTGATTTTCGCTGTCATACTCCCGCTCCTTTCGATCGATAGCCTAATCGCCTCTCCCGCTCATTGCGCTTCATTCCGAAAAGGGTTGAATTCATTGGTGTATAATTCCTTCGCTTCCAGTTGTCCTTCCTTGAGCGTGCCTTCCTTGACGAGCCAATCCACCCAGGTGGAGAATTCCTCCTCCGCGATCAGGCCGCCCTTGCCGGCCACGCCCGTGCTTTTCCAGAACTTCACGG
>NZ_CAUPYC010000111.1:0-5318 GCF_963515335.1 uncultured Paenibacillus sp.
CGCCGTCTAACCTGCAAAATGTCGCTTATCCGCCGCCGACCCGCTTCCGGTCGCCATTTAACCTGCAAAACGTCGCTTATCCGCCGCCGACCCACCTCCAGTAACCGTCTAACCTGCAAAACGTCGCTTATTCCTCGCCGAACCGCCTTCGGTCACCCCCTCTAACCTGCCCTCTAACCAGCAAAACGTCGCTTATTTCTTTCCTGTCGGAAAGGGATAATGCCTAGAGGCGTGGGAGCCACGCTCTGCACCCTCTCCATTCACCTGCGCCGCAATCAATCAAACGCACCGCACTGCTCGAGCCTCCTCCGGCCGGACCTGGGGCAGCATTTTAGACAACCTCTTCCCGGCCTGTGATATTTTCCGGTTTGTCCGAATACATTTACCCTGTAAAGGCTGTCCGTGCGCCCGGAGTGGAACAAGGCGGATGCGGCGGATGGAGAAACGGGAGGGAGACGGATGGATCAAACGATGTGGCACCAGCTCGGCGAATCCGCGCTTGCGGAGAAGCTGAAGAGCAATCCGCAGACGGGACTGTCGGCGGCGGAGGCGGCCGAGCGGCTGAACGCGCACGGGCGCAACGAGCTTTCGGAAGGGAAGCGCGTTTCGCCGCTGACGCTGTTTTTGAACCAGTTCAAAGATTTTATGGTGCTCGTACTGGTCGGCGCGACGCTCCTTTCGGGCTTGCTCGGAGAATATCTGGATGCGGTGACGATTGTGGCGATCATCGTCATTAACGGGATTCTCGGGTTCGTGCAGGAATACAGGGCGGAGCAGTCCTTGCGTTCCCTGAAAGCTTTGTCCGCTCCGACAGCCCGCGTCATGCGCGACGGCAAAACGATCGAGCTGCCCGCCGCCCTGCTCGTACCCGGCGATATCGTCCTGCTCGAGAGCGGGGACCGGATACCGGCGGATATCCGGCTGCTGGAAACGAACGGCCTCTATGCGGAGGAATCCGCTCTGACCGGGGAGTCCGTGCCCGCTAGCAAGCATACCTTGCCGATTGCCGAGGCCGACCTGCCCGCCGGCGATATGAAGAACATCGGTTTCATGGGGACGATGGTGACCCGGGGAACCGGGCGCGGCATCGTCGTGCGAACCGGCATGGGAACGGAAATGGGCAAAATCGCTCACCTGATCGCGCAGACGGAGGCGATGGAAACGCCGCTGCAGCACAGGCTGGAGCAGCTCGGCAAAATTTTGATCGTCGTCGCGCTCGGCTTGACCGTCATGGTGGTCATTGCCGGCATTTTGCACGGACAGCCGCCGTACGGCATGTTTCTTGCAGGCGTCAGCCTGGCGGTGGCGGCGATTCCGGAAGGGCTGCCCGCCATCGTCACGATTGCGCTGGCGCTCGGCGTGCAGCGGATGATCAAACGCAAAGCGATCGTCCGCAAGCTGCCGTCGGTGGAGACGCTGGGCTGCGCGTCGGTCATTTGCTCGGATAAGACGGGGACGCTGACCCAGAATAAAATGACGGTGACGAAGCTGTGGACCGGCGGCCGAAAGCTGGACGTAACGGGCGAAGGCTACGAGCCGGCCGGAGATGTGCTCGAGAACGGCTGTCCGGCCGATCTGAAACGCGATTCGGCACTGCGGCGGATGCTGCAAATCGCCGCGCTCTGCAATAACGCCCGGCTGCTGCCGGCCCAGGAGAGGCAGGCAAAGAAAAAGAAAGAAAAAGACGAGGACCGCGAGACCTGGCTCATGAAGGGCGATCCGACCGAAGGCGCTCTGATCGTATTGGCCGCCAAGCTGGGCGTTACGGTCTCCTCGCTGGAAGGCCTGTACAAGCGGGAGAAGGAGTACCCGTTCGATTCGGAGCGGAAAAGAATGTCCGTGCTCGTCAGCCATCACGGCGGCAGGCTCGTCTGCACGAAGGGCGCGCCGGATCTGCTCATCGAGCAATGCGCCTACGCGCTGTGGGACGGCAACGTCGTGCCGTTCACGGCCACGCTGCGGCAGAAGGCCGCCGCGGCCGCCGAGGAGATGGCGCAATCCGCGCTGCGCGTGCTCGGGCTCGCCTACCGCGATCTGCGGCCGCAGGATGCGTGCGAATCGGAGCGGGATGTGGAGTGCCAGATGATTTTCGTCGGCCTTACCGGGATGATCGATCCGCCGCGCAAGGAAGTGCGCGAGGCGATCGCGACCTGCCGCAGGGCGGGAATCAAGACGGTGATGATCACCGGCGATCATCAGCTGACAGCCGAAGCGATCGCGCAGCAGCTCGGCATCGTGCCGCGGGGGGGCGGTTCGCTGAGCGGCCGGCAGCTCGCGTCGATGACCGACGAGGAACTGGACCGGATCGCGGACGATACGTATGTATATGCGCGTGTGGCGCCGGAGCACAAGCTGCGCATCGTCAAGGCGCTGCAGCGCAAAGGGCACGTCGTCGCCATGACGGGCGACGGGGTCAACGACGCGCCCGCGATCAAAGCCGCCGACATCGGCATCGCCATGGGCATCACCGGCACGGACGTGTCGAAGGAAGCGTCGGCGCTCGTGCTGTCCGACGACAACTTCGCTACGATCGTCGCCGCGATCGAGGAAGGCCGGGGCATCTACGAGAACATCCGCAAGTTCATCCGCTATTTGCTGGCATCGAACGTCGGCGAAATTTTGACGATGTTCCTGGCGATGATGGCCGGCCTGCCGCTGCCGCTCGTGCCGATTCAGATTCTATGGGTCAATCTGGTGACCGACGGCCTTCCGGCGATGGCGCTCGGCGTCGATCAGGCCGAGAAGGATTTGATGCAGCAGAAGCCGCGCCCCGCCAAGGAAAATATTTTCGCAAGGCGGCTCGGCTGGAAAATCGTCAGCCGCGGCGTGCTGATCGGCTTGTGCACGCTCGGCGCATTCTGGGTCACGCTGCAATCGAACGGCGGAAATCTCGTGGAGGCGCAGACGGTCGCGTTCGCCACGCTCGTGCTTGCGCAGCTCATCCACGTGTTCGACTGCCGTAGCTCGCGCTCCATTTTCCACCGCAATCTGCTGCAAAACCGCTACCTCGTCCTGGCCGTGCTGTCGTCGCTCGCCCTGATGTTCGCCGTGCTCTACGTCGACGCATTGCAGCCGATTTTCAAGACGGTGCCGATCGGCCTTCGGGAATGGTCCCTCGTGTTCGTGGCGGCCGGCATTCCGACGTTCCTCATGGGCATCGGAAGCGTGCTGAGCTCGCAAAGCAAAGGCAAAAGAACGCGCATTACCTATGGGTCCTCCAAGCCGGCGGCGAGATGAATCATGCGAGGAAGACCGGGCCTGCCCCGGTCTTTGTGCTGTGCAAACAAATGCAAACAATGATGCAAATGATGAATACCGTTTCACCGGAGCATCGGTTATGCTAAAAGGAAAAATGGACAACAAGCGGATTGTCCCGAAAGATAAAGGGAGTGCAAAACCGATGAAGTTTACGAAAATGCATGGGCTGGGCAACGATTTTATCGTGGTGGCGGGCGAGCGGTCTCTGCCGGACAACGCGGACCGGCTGGCGATCGAATGGTGCAACCGGTATTTCGGCATCGGGGCCGACGGACTGGTGTACATCCTGCCGTCCGCGAAAGCGGACTTCCGCATGCGGATCATCAATTCCGACGGCTCGGAGGCGGAGCAGTGCGGCAACGCCATCCGCTGCGTCGCGAAATACGTTTACGATCACGGGCTGACCGACCAAACGGAAATGACGATCGAAACGCTCGGCGCGGGCGTACAGAAGGTGCGATTGACCGTAGACAACGGCAAAGCCGTAAAAGTGCGGGTCGACATGGGCGCGCCGGTCCTCGAAGGATTGCAGGTGCCGACGACGGTCGACGCGAGTCCGGTCGTCGCCCATCCGATCGAAGTGGACGGCAGACCGTTCGCCTTTACGGCCGTCTCGATGGGCAACCCGCACTGCGTCATATACGTGGACGACGCCGTCGGCTTCGATCTTCAGACCTGGGGCCCGAAGCTTGAAACCCATCCGATGTTCCCGCGCAAAATCAACGTCGAGTTCGTGACAGTCAAATCCCGCACGCATACCGATATGCGGGTGTGGGAGCGCGGCGCAGGCCCGACGCTTGCATGCGGAACGGGCGCATGCGCGACCGTGGTCGCATCCGTGCTGAACGGCCTGACCGAGCGGACGGCGACGGTGTCGCTCAAGGGCGGCGACCTGCTGATCGAGTGGAATGAAGCGGACAATCACGTGTATATGACCGGTCCCGCGGCCGAGGTTTTCAGCGGCGAACTGGCGTAACAACCGCGTCTGCGGAGCTCAATAGAACCGACATTGGAGAAGCGGCTGCTTGCAAAGCAACTGCTTTTCCTCTTTAATAGGCTTCATGGGATGGTTGCAAAAGAAGGGGGGAACGGGCAATGAAACCGGACTTGCGGCAGGCGCTGCGGTCTTCGCTGCTGACGGGAGACGGCGCGATGGGCACCTATTTGTATCAACAGGGTTTCCCTGTCGGCGTGTCGTATGAAGAATTCAACATGATTCGGCCGGATGTCATCGAGGGCGTGCATCGGAGATATTATGAAGCCGGCGCAAGGGTGATCGAGACGAATACCTTCTCCGCGAACGCGGAGAAGCTGGCCAAATACGGCCTGGAGGGCGAGGTCGAGCGCATCAACCGGGAAGGCGTCCGCATCGCGCGCGGAGCGGTCGGCGCCGACGCGTATGTAGTAGGGGCGGTGGGATCGGTGCGCGGCGGGCGCCGCAAAAACGTGCGGACCGCGCAAGTGAAAAAGGCGTTCGAGCAGCAGATCGCCGTTCTGCTCGATGCCGGCGTGGACGGCCTGCTGCTGGAAACGTTCTACGATCTGGATGAGTTGATGCTCGCGCTCGGCGTCGCGCGGTCGATTTCCTCCGACGTGCCGGTCATCTGCCAGCTGTCGGCGCCCGACTCCGGCGCGACGCAGGACGGCATAGCGCTGGCCGACGCATTCGGACGGCTCGAGGCGGCGGGCGCCGACGCGGTCGGCTTCAACTGCGTGAACGGGCCGAACGGCATTCTGCGCGCGATCGACAACATCGGCGGACCGGTCGGCCTGCCGTTGTCGGTCTTCCCGAACGCGGGCACGCCGGATTATGTGGACGGCCGCTACACGTACACGGCGGGCCCCGATTATTTCGGCGAAACCGCCCGCCGGTTCGCGGACAGGGGAGCGCGGCTGATCGGCGGCTGCTGCGGCACGACGCCGGAGCATGTCGCGGCCATCGCGGCGGCGCTTGCCGGCTACCGGCCGCGGCCGGCGGAAGCGGCCCCGGCGGAGCTTGGGTCGTCCGTTACGGTTACGGCGAAGCCGCGAGCCGCCGCCGCTCCGGCATCGCCGGACGC
>NZ_CAUPYC010000112.1:0-4998 GCF_963515335.1 uncultured Paenibacillus sp.
CATTCTCCGGTATACCCGCTCGGTGGAAATGACTGCGCCTGTCTTCTCGCCGGAAGCGTTGAAAGCTTGCGTATCCGCCGACGATTTCGTTCATGCCGGCGAGGGACCCGCTTTCGATTGGCCCGAGCTAACGCCGTATCCGAACGGGGGGACGGCCGTGATCGATGCCACACCGGTAAAGCTGGCAAGACCGGCAAGCCATAGGGAAATCATGGCGAACACAGATGCGGAGATCGATGTTTCGATGCCGCCGACCGAACAGGAAATCGAATATACCGGTGAACGCCATGAAAGCCCGGTGCCGGCTGGCGTAACCCGGACGCCTGCCGACCCGATCGGAAAGGGCCGCCGTAACGAGCGAGCGAACCGCCAGGCCCGTTTCGGGAAGAGAACCGGGCCCAATAACGGCATCAGAAAAAAACGTAAAACGGTCAAACCGAACAAAGCTGTGCGGCTCGGGAAGCCGCCGGCGAAACGCAAGAGAAAGCAATCGGCGGCGAAGAAAAAGAGGCATGCCGCTTGACAGGAGGGAGGCTGAATGCCGCTTAATCGTGACGAGGGGCCTTGGGGGAATGCGGGCGGTGTAATAAAAAACAAAAAAACATATTTCGCCATTCTCGCCCATATAAACGAGGAAGCTTTAGCCGCTCAGGTCCGGAATATCCGCCATTTCAATCCGGATGCCGGCATCATCGTTTATAACGGCGGCACGGACGCCGAGTTTGCGCAACAACTGAATATCCTCCGCTTTCCGGGCAGCCATCCGATCCGTTACGGCAATTTGACTCCCTATTTCTGGGAGACTATGAAGTGGCTTGAGGAAAGCCATGTGCAATATGACTATCTGATCAATTTGGATCACGATGTTTTGTTTGTCAAACCCGGATTTCAAGACTGTCTCGATGAGCTCATGGAAGATTACGACGTGATGGGCTGGGACATGGTCACCTCCTTTTCCCCTTCGGATACGAATTTATCGTGCTGCCGCGACATGTGGAGGGAATGGGAACGATGGAGCCTTTTTTTCAAGACCGATTATTTTGTCCGTTATTTAAATTCTACCCAGGTCTATCGTCACGGCATCGTCCGCCGCATGTTGGAAGCTGCCGACCATCCGGCCGTAGAGGACAGGATCGGAAATTCAAACGTATTTGCTTTGGAGGAAATGTTTTTCGTGACCTATGCCCTTTCCCTGGGCGCGCGAATACGCGAATACCCGCGGGAAGAAAACTGGGAAAGCGCCGCTCGCTTCGGGCACCGGCAAATCAGCCTGGAGGAAGCCCGATGGGTCAAGCGGCAGCCTTATTATTACTGGATACACCCTGTAAAAGAAGCTTGGCTGATTCAACTGAACGAGCAGCTGATCGGGCGGAAAAACATGTAATCGCGTCGCGTCGCGGCCATTCTAAAATAGAGACTAAGGAAATAGTGGAGGAGTAAGCCATGAATTTCGGTGATGACGGGGTTAGGGACAATGAAGGCAGTGCGAGAAAAAAAATCGTGTTCGCCGTTCTTGCGCATAAGGGCGAAGAAGCGCTGTCCGTCCAAATCCGGAATATCCGCCATTTCAATCCGGACGCCGATATCATCCTGTACAATGGCGGAACGAATTCCAACCTCGGCAAGGACCTTGACGTCTTAATCTATCCCGGCAGCCATCCGATCACATACGGCAATCTGACGCCTTATTTCTGGGAGATTATGAAATGGCTTGAAGAAAGCCGTGCGGAATATGATTACCTGATCAACCTGGATCATGATGTGTTGTTCGTCAAGCACGGATTTGGCGATTACCTCGATGAGACCATGAAAGACTATGATGTGATGGGCTGGGACATGGTCGCCAGTTATTCCCCGGCGGACGCGGCAATCGCTTGCTGCCGGCATATGTGGAAGGAATGGAAGAAGTGGGGGCCGTTGTTCGGGACGGATCATTTTATCCGTTATCTGAATTCTACCCAGATATACCGTCAATCTATCGTCCGCCGCATGCTCGATCATGCCGAACACCGGATGGTGGAAGAGTTCATCTCGAGTTCCAACGTGTTCGCGTTGGAAGAAGTGTTCTTCGCAACGCTGGCCCTCGCCGAAGGAGCGAGAATTCGCGCATATCCCCGGGAAGAACACTGGAAGAGAGCTTCCCGCTTCAGAGGCCAGATCAGCCGGGAGGAGGCCGAGTGGGTCAGGAGACATCCTTATTATTACTGGATTCATCCCGTCAAAGATGCCAGGCTGATTCGCATGAACAAATGGCTGATGGGGGAAGAGGGCAGCCCCTCCAATGAACCAGAAAGCTTGATGGAGAAAGAAGCGGCTTCCGGCCGGCAGCCGATCTTAGAGCAACCGCCGGCGGAGCAGGCAGGTCAAGTTCAAGAAGCAGCAGCCGATGCAACGTCGGCCCCCGCGACCGGCGAAACGGTCTCCAGGGTCATGACGCGCAGAAAGAAGAATCCCTCACGGGGCCCGTATAGAAGGAGGGCAAGGAAAGCGCGCCTTACGAAGAAGAGCAAGCCGAAAAAGCACTTGAAAAAAAGCTTGCGGCAACGAAACCCGCATCGAGCGATAAAGGCCGTCTCAAGAGCCAAATGCGGCAAAAAGCCGCTCACGCGCCGCAAGATAGCGAGGAAAACCGTGAAACGAAGGAAACGCAGTGCATAAACCCGAGGCCGCGGGCCTCGGTTTTTTTTGTACAAAC
Organism: uncultured Paenibacillus sp.; assembly: GCF_963515335.1. Lineage (NCBI taxonomy): Bacteria > Bacillati > Bacillota > Bacilli > Caryophanales > Paenibacillaceae > Paenibacillus > uncultured Paenibacillus sp. The sequence goes on from NZ_CAUPYC010000112.1 coordinate 2,696, forward strand.
ATACAGGCAGTCCTATCGAATGTTCATAATATGTTAGGAGATGAAAACACGCGTTAACCGCGAAAAGGAGGAGCACGATTGGAGAGAATTCACATCGTTGCGGCAACGAACGACAGCTATGCGAAGCATTTGGCCGTTATGCTGACCTCATTGTTCGAAAATAAAAAATCAAAAAATCCCGTTACGATCCATGTTATAGACGGAGAGCTGTCCGATGATAAAAAACGGAGATTAAAGAACTCCGTTAAGAGATTCCAAGCGGAAATCAGGTTTTTGAAGGTTGACAAATCTCTCTATGAAGCTGTCAAGGTGCGTTACCATCTGAGCAAGGAAACGTATTACCGCATCTCGATCCCGGCTCTGTTGGGTCAGCATATTAACAAAGCCGTCTATCTGGATTGCGATCTCATCGTGAAAGAAGATATCGCAAATTTATGGAACATTAGTGTCCATGACTTTGAACTTGGCGCCGTTCAGATTCCCGGTCATGTGGATCGCTACAAAGAGCTCTCCATACCGGAGCACATGGGATATTTCAACGCCGGCGTTTTGCTGCTGAATCTTAGGAAATGGCGGGCCAACCATACGTCGGACAAAGTGCTGCGCTATATAAGGGATAATCAGAAGAAGCTTAAATATATGGACCAGGACGCGCTGAATGCGGTTCTTAAAGGAAAGTGGAAGAAGCTCGATCGCAGATGGAACTACCAGGTTCACCGCCACCGGCACCAGAACTTCAAGCCTGCCATCATTCACTATACGGCAACGGTGAAACCTTGGAGTGGAAACCCGCGCTTCAAGGAGGAATACGTCCATTATCTCCGTAAGACGATTTGGTAAACAGTGTTAAGACAAGGAGGCGATCCACATGATCTGTTTTGCATTATGCGCCCATGAGGGTGAATGGGCGCTGAGGAATCAAATTAAAAACATCCGCAAATACAACCCGGCCGACAGCTTTATCGTGTTTTACAACGGCGGGAAAAATCGCGACTTCGGCAAACGGGTGTGCACGGAAGAAGGCGTCAGGTACTGTCCGTACAGCAGGCCCCTGACTCAGCGAACAAGCGGCCGGTTTTTCTACGATGTGATGCGATGGCTTGAGGATGCCAAGATCAATTATGAGTATTTGGTGTACATGGAATACGATATTATGTTCGTCAACCGCGGTTTTCGGTCTCTCCTGCAGCGGCAGATGAAAGGCTATGATGTACTGGTCAAAATGGCAAAAAAAGAAACGGATCCCAAGATGGCCGAGTGGGATCCCGCAAAAGCGATGTGGCAGGATTGGAGACGATGGGGAGCCTTCTTCAAGTCGGATCATTTTTACCGCACATCCAGCCCCGTGTCTGTATTCCGCCACGGCATCGTGAAGCGCATGCTCTCCGGTTTGGATAAACAGCGATTGGAAACGTTGCTCAACACATCGAAAATCCCTTGTTTGGGAGAGATGCTGTTCATTACATTAGCCATGAAAAAAGGCGCCAAATATACACTCTACCGTTGGCCGAACAAACGCTATTTACGGTTCAGACCGGCCATCAGGCTGAATGAAATCAAAGCCGCCAAAAGACGGCCGGAGGTCATGTTCGTTCACCCGGTCAAAGACTCGCACGTTCGCCATTATATATTCAAAAATATTTGACGGAATGCCGTCCAAGGAGGAAAGCATGCTTTGTTTTGCATTGTTGGCGCACCAAGATGAGAAGGCCCTTCTTCAGCAGATACGAAATATCCGGAAATATAATGGCCATCATGTCAAGATTGTCTTATATAACGGCGGCAAAAATCCGAACTTCGGTAAAAAAGTTTGCAAGACCGCTAATGTGATGTATTGCCCCCATAGCAGACCGTTGGCATGGGGAAAGACCGGTCGTTCCCACTATGACGTGATGAGATGGCTGGAAGAAAATAAAGTGAAGTATGATTACTTGGCTGTCTTGGATTCCGATGTGCTGTTCGTTCGCGGGGGGCTTGAGAAATGGTTGGAAAAACAGTTGAACGGATATGATTGTGTGCTTCCGGTGTTCCGGCATGAGACGGCTCCCGAAACAACGACTTGGACACCCGGGACAACGATGTGGAAGGAATGGAGCCGTTGGAAGCCGTTTTTCAACAGCAGCCACTTCTACGGCACGTTTAATCCGTTGCAGGTTTATCGGCATGGCATCATCCGGAGCATGCTGGCCAGAATCGATAAATCGAAGCTGGAGCGGTTGTTAAGGGATACCAAGGTTTTTGCTTTAGACGAGATGATTTATATCACAACGGCAGTGCTCTGCGGGGGCCGCTGCAAGGAATAT
>NZ_CAUPYC010000113.1:0-4912 GCF_963515335.1 uncultured Paenibacillus sp.
CATCGGTATACTTGTTCGCAACCATATACAAGGCGCCGGCGATTTTGCGCGAAGAGACGTAGCTGCCTTCCAGCTCCGTTTCCCTCGCGAGCTTCGGCTGTCCGTCCTCGGATACGTCGTAAATAAGCGTCTTGACCGTCGTGCGCATCGGTTCCGCCGGCCAACGGTCGATGCCCGAGCCGAATGCGGCGCTCGAGCCGGTTTCCGCCGCGGCGCCTGCCGGGCCGCCGATGCCGGGATCGATCGGCATCGGCAGGCCGCTGTTCTGCTGGCCGATTACGATCAGCCGTTCGCCGTCCGCATACATCTCCCGCGGATAGAAGCCGCTTTCCGCGGTGTAGTCGATCGTCGCAGCGAGCTTCGGCTCGGACGGATTCGCGATGTCCGCGATCTGCACGCGGTTGCCGCTTAGCTGGTACACGAACCTGCCGTCTGTCTTAGCCCAGTCCGCCTCGTCCACGCCTTCGACCTGAACGTTCGTCCGCGAATAATCACCGCCCGAGGCAGCGCCGTCGGCCGCCGCGGAGTCGTTGCTCTTCGCTTGGTCGACCGCCGGGACGGCATCCGTGCGTTCGTTGGCAATAAAGTTGCTTCCATACGCATTCTGCGACTTTTTCAGCAGCTGCTGCAATTGCTCGGCCGTCCCGATGACCGGCAGCTCGCCGGGGTCGTCGATCCGGACGATCCGGTTCAGGCCGTCCCAGGCGACGGCGGAGCCGAGCGATTCCGAAACCGCGCGCAGCGGAACCATCGTTACGCCGTCCTTCATCACCGGTCCGGCAATCAGCTTGACGGTGCGGCCTGCCGTTCGGAGCGTGCTCGAGCCGACCGTCATGGCGGCCGAACGGCCTCCCCGGGTCACGGTTACCGTTTGCCGGTTGTTCCGATCCTTGCTCCACGCGACTTGGGCGCCGAGCGCCTCCGCCACTTGGCGCAGCGGCACCATCGCCGCCCCCTTGACAAGCATCGGCGGCGTGGGAGAGGACAGCGTTTCGCCGCCGATCCAGATGCGGATGTTCACGGGCGCGGGCGCCGGGGTCTTGAGCGGTGCGGCCGCCGCTGGCGCGCCAACCAACAGGCTGCAAAGCAACAAGGCAGCCAGTGTTTTTTTGCTCATGCGGGGTATCTCCTTTGGCTTCATATGATTACAAGCCTGGTAGAGACGGCTTGTTGTGTTCCTTGACGCGATTGCAAGGGGAATGGTTGCAGGCGCTGGGCGATTGCCGGAAATTAAAAATCACGGGCGTCGTCCAAGACGGGCCGTATGTCAGCGCCGGCCACACGCCCCTTTTCCGGCAAAATAGGACAAACATGGAGAGCCCGTCCAAACTCTGTCCCTCACCCTCTCATACTGTGATACAAACCAAATCAAGGAGGTTTTGAAAATGGCAAGCAGATTGATCGATACACAGGTGTCCCAAAACGCCAGCAGTACAGGGGCGCTGGCGATTCCGCTTGGATCGATGCCCGCATTGTTCGGAACGCTTGGCCTGAACACGGCGTCATCGGGGCCGAGCCTGCGGGTGCATTTTACAGCTACGGTCACCGTGAGCGCTACGGTAGCCGTGGCCGTTCCGATCAGCGTCACGATTTTCCGGGTTGTGGAAGGGGTATCGACCCCGGTCTACCAAGCCACGGAAACGCTCCCGGTCGGCACAGCGGCGTTGACTACCGCCATCGTCGCGGTGAACGGAGTCGATTTTGAACCGCTTAATTCCGGTTTTATCGTGTATCAGGCGTTCGTCAACCTTCCGGAGGGCCTGCCGATTGCCCCGACGCGGGTGGGACCCGAAAGCTTTGTCGCGGCGGCCTATTCCGACTAAACGGGCCTTCACCTTCAACAGAAGCCGGTCATCGCGGCATCTTACTTTCGCCTGCAGTACCGGAACCGGGGATTCCGGTGTCCGGTTTGTGCCATTGCCGGGGATCATAAGTCCCTTTCCTCCTCCACGCTTGCTTAATATATTGTAGTACCCGCCTGTTCGCAATAGATAAAGGAGGATCGTGCCATGAGGCCGAGGGTAACCGTCGTCATCCCCTTTTACAACTGTCCGTATATCGACCGGGCTTTGGCGAGCGTCGCGGGTCAAACCTACCCGAACGTGGAAGTGATCGTGGTGGACGACGGCTCCGCCATGCATACGGATAAAATCGCGCCGTACGCGAATCGCATCCGCTACCTGACGAAAAGCAACGGCGGCACCGCGAGCGCCTTGAACTCCGGCATTCGCCAGGCTTCGGGCGAATATATCGCATGGCTCAGCTCCGACGATATGTTTGCGCCGCAAAAGCTCGAAAGGCAAATCGCTTTCATGGCGGAGAGCGGATCCGCGGCCAGCTTCACGGCGTATACGTCGATCGATGGGAACGGCAAGGTTTTAGAGCCGCATGTCGGACTCGCCGTGGCAGGCCGGGTTGCGTTCCTCCGCATGCTTTCGTATGCCAATCCGATAAACGGTTGTACCGTTGTGTTAAGAAAGGAGCTGTTCGACCGCGCCGGATTGTTCAACGAAAGCTTGTCTTACACCCAGGACTACGAAATGTGGCTTCGGCTGGCGCTGCACAACGTCAGGTTCGATTATTTGCCTGAGGCGTTGACCTTCTATCGTTTTCATCCGCAAATGGGGACGATCCGCAACCGGCCTGCCGTGCTGAGCGAGTTCGAGATGGTACGCGATTGGTATAAAGGCCAAATGGAAAGCCTGATTGCACAGCTCGGCGGATAACGCAAGAGGAGGTAACCATGAAAATACTATTGGCCACTTTCTGGCTTGTTCCCCACGTCGGCGGCGTCTGGAACTTTATGCAGCAGATCAAGCGGCGGCTTGAAGCGATGGGCCATGAAGTGGATTTGATGGGCAACAGCCCGGACTATACCAGGTTCTATATCGTCAACAAGGGACTGGAGCTGTCCAAGGAAGCGATCCGTCCCCTGCTTTTATCCAAGCTCAATGCCGCAAACGCTCCTCTTCTGCATATGGACCCCATTGTGCAGCAATACGAATTCGACCGTTATAGCATGGAGCTGTCGGCCGCGTTTTTCGGATTGGACCGCTACGATATCATCCATACGCAGGATATTTTCTCCACGCGCGCGCTCAGTCGGGCCAAGCCGAGAAAAACGCCGCTCATCGCCCACATCCATGGCTCGGTTGCGGACGAGATGATGACGCATTTTCGCCGGAATCCCGGGCTGGGCATCCATGAAGGTTCCCCGGCCTGGAAATATTTTCGGTCGATCGAGCATTACGGGGCTTCTTCCACCACATTGACGATCACGGCAAACAAGTGGCAAAAACAGAAGCTGGTCAATGAATTCGGCGTGCCCGAGCACCTGGTTACCTCGTTCCCGTACGGCCTGGATACGGAAGCCTTCTGGCAAAAGGTGCGGAACGGCACCGATTTTAGGCGTCCCCCGGGAAAAAAGGTGATCATCTGTCCGGCCAGGCTTGTGTTCGTGAAAGGGATCGATGTATTGATCTCCGCTCTGGCCATTCTGAAACACAGCCGGCAGGACTGGGTTTGCTGGATCGTCGGCGACGGCGACGACCGGGCGCAGCTGGAGAGCCAGGCGGCAAGCCTCGGCCTCTATCACGATGTATGGTTTCTCGGTCAACGCCACGATGTCGCCGCTTTGCTGGCCCAATCCGATATTTTTGTCCATTCCTGCATCCATGACAATCAGCCTTTCTCCGTAATGGAAGCCCAGATCGCAGGTATTCCTCCGCTGGTCTCCAACGCGGGCGGGCTGCCGGAAATGGTGGAGCACGGCGCCACCGGCCTGATTTCGCCGGTGCGCGACGCGACGACCTTATCCGAACAGCTTAAATTGCTGCTGGAGCACGAGGATTACCGGCTCCAGCTCGGACGAAACGCCCAGGCTTGGGGGACGGAGCATTGGTCGCTGGACCGGATGATCGAGCGGCTGCTTGCGATTTATTACGCCGCGCTTGCCCAATCGGCCTGAAAGGAGGCGATGATTTGATGGAAAACCGGCCTTTTACGGTCACAGGGGATTTATACAACCGGATTTTTGCCGTGCAAACGTCCAACCCGGAGGTCGTCGTGGATTATACGGTTTGGAACCGCATTTTCGCTTCCCTCCCGCGGGACTACCTGCTTCCCGATCTGCCGGTGATTACGTTTATTGCACATTAAGTAGGGGGTGAAAAGGTTGGATCTGACGTCTTATTGGGACCACGTGGATCCCGAACGGTTCCTGCAAACCCCGGAGGAGGGTTACAACAAGCCGATCCGTCAGCTTTACAGGCAGCTGCTTGCCCATCTTCAAGTCCGGAACATGCTGGAGGTCGGCTGCGGTCCGGGGGTGGATTACGTAGGGGCCGTCAATACGAATCCCGGCATCGGCTATACCGGGGTCGATATAACGCCGAAGATGATCGAGTACTGCAAACGGACCTATCCGGCCGGTCATTTTCTCCAAGCCGATATATACAGCCTTCCGTTCGGGGATAACAGCTTCGATTTCGTGTACTGCAAAGATGTGCTGAACCATCTGGAACATTGGGAGAACGGATTTTCGGAGCTGCGCCGGGTCAGCAGCAGATATGTGCTTGTAAACTTTTTTTACGGGCTGGGCACGAGCACCGTCAAGAAAAAGGAAGTCTACGACGGCCATATCAACCATTACTATGACTGGAACGAAGTGATGACCAAATTATCCGCCTTTCAGCCGCTTGCCATCGTCGTGTATCCCCGCTCGTGCGAATTTGAGGAGACGATGATCCTTTTCCAGAAAGGCTGATCCGCCCTGACTCAGCCTCAAAGAGGCCTTCCTTCCGGAAGGCCTCTCGGTTTGTGCGCGCCGCTTCAATCTTCTTCCAGCCGGATATCCCTTACATGACCTATGCAGTTCAAGTCAGTAACTGGTAATCAGTCATTACGCCAAAAT
>NZ_CAUPYC010000114.1:0-4516 GCF_963515335.1 uncultured Paenibacillus sp.
GCTCAGCGCCGCCGAGGCGGCGGGCACGGCCGCGCTCGTGCGCGCGCACCGGCGTCCGGAGCCGTCGGTGCGCGCGGCCAGGCTGCTCGCCGGCCATGGCGGCTGCACATCGCTGAATGACGTCAGCGACGGGCTGGCGAGCGAGGCGTGGGAAATCGCCGAAGCTTCCGGCGCCGCCATCGTGCTGCGCGAGGAGCTGCTGCCGCGGGCCGGGAGCCTCGCTTCCTACGCAGTGTCGGCCGGCGTCGGTTCCGGCCGGGATGCCGCCTCGCTTGCCTTGGATTGGATGCTGTACGGCGGCGAGGATTACGTGCTTCTCGGCACGGCGTCGGCTTCGGCCTGCGAGCCGCTTCGGGCGCTTTTTAACCGCGAGGGCTTGCCTTTCTATGTGATCGGCGGGGTGGAGGACGGGCCGGCGGCGGTTTGGCTGGAGCGGGCGGCGGCGGTTGGCGGGGGGCAAGGCCGCCCCGGCAAGCTTGGCGGGAAAGCGGGCAAGAGGAGCATGCAAAGGTTGGCGCTCGCCAAACGCGGGTACAATCATTTTGCGGATGCATAACGGAAAAACGAAGACGAACGGGTGAAAGCATTTGCAGGCATCTGGTAGTGCGGTGTGGCAGGCCGGCAGCGCGCGGGATACGGCGAGGCTGGCCGAGCTTTTGGCGGATTGGGCGGAGCCCGGCACGGTGATCGCGCTCGACGGCGATCTCGGCGCGGGCAAGACGTTTTTCTCCCAGGCGTTTGCGCGCGCATTCGGGGTGAAAGGCGTCGTGAACAGTCCGACTTTTACGATTATCAAGGAATACGAGGGGGCGTCGATGCCCTTTTATCATATGGACGTTTATCGGCTGTCGCAGGCGGAGGCGGATGAGCTCGGGCTGGACGATTATTTTTTCGGCGTCGGTTCGACGATCGTGGAGTGGGCGAGCCTGATTCCGGATCTGCTGCCGCCCGAACGGCTGGAAATGGTCATTGCCCGTACGGGTGACGACACGCGGACGATTCGCATAACCGGGCTTGGCGAGCGCTATGCGGATTGGTGCCGGAGACTGGCGGAGAAAGGGGCTGACGGGCATGGCGCATAGCGCGAAAATGGCGGAATGGCCCGGGCAATCGGGCGCAATCCTGGCACTCGATACGTCGACCGCCGCCCTGGCCGCCGCTGTGGTCCGGGATGGCGAGGTGCTGGCCGAGGTGCAGTCGCTCGCCGAGCGGAACCATTCGGTGCAGAGCGTTCCCCAGGTGAAGCAGCTGATCGCATCGGCGGGGGTGGCGCCCGAGTCGCTGGCCGCCATTGCGGTCGGCCGCGGACCGGGCTCCTATACCGGCATGCGGATCGCGGTCACCGTCGGCAAAACATTGTCATGGGTCTGGAAGGTGCCGCTCGTCGGCGTGTCCAGCCTGGAGGCGCTGGCCTGCGGCTCGTTCCGGACCACCGGCTCCGATGCCGGCGGGAACGAAGGAGCGCGCGCTTCCGGCATGCCCGGCAAGCCGGACTGGATCGTGCCGCTTATGGACGCGCGCAGGGGGCAAGTGTATACGGCGCTTTTTCAAGCCGAAGGCGATGCCGGCGCCCGCAGCGGTGCCGCGGATGCCGTTGCTGCCGATCGCGGTTGGATTCGCAAGACGGATGACGGCATACGGCCGATGCATGATTGGGTGGAGGAACTGGCCGAATGGGCTAAGCGGTCCGATTCGCCGCCGGCTGCGATCCGTTTCACGGGCGATTTGTCGCTGCACGAGGCGGAAGCCGAGCGGCTCGGCGTTCTGCTGGCGGAATCCGGCATCCTCGCGGTCAAGTCGCCGCAGGTCATGGAAGGCCGCGCGATTGCGTGGCTCGGCGCACGGCGGCTGCTGCGGGGGGAGACCGACGCGCCGCATACATTCGTACCGAACTATACCCAGCTGGCGGAAGCGGAAGTGAAGCTGCTGGCCAAACGGCAGGGGGAGTGACCGATGCCCGATCAAGCAACCGGAGCGGCAGGGATTCGTCCATGGGAGGAAATTGAATTCCGGCCGATGACGCTCGACGATGTGCCTGCGATCGTAGAGATCGAACGCCAGGTTTTTACGGCGCCATGGTCGCCGGAGGCATTCGCGAACGAGTTGAAGCATAACCATTTCGCGCGCTATCTCGTCATGGTCACGGACGGCCGCATCATCGGCTACGGCGGCATGTGGACGATCATCGACGAGGCGCATGTGACGAATATAGCGGTGAGAGACGGGTGGCGCGGCCGCGGCTACGGCGAACGGCTGATGCGCGAGCTGCAGAAGCTCGCGGTCCGACACGGCTCGACGGCCATGACGCTGGAGGTGCGCGTTACCAATGAAATCGCCCAGCGGCTGTACCGCAAGCTCGGCTTCAAGCCGAACGGGCTTCGCCCCAAGTATTACACGGACAATCAGGAGGATGCGCTCATCATGTGGGCGGACCTGGCGGAGGAAGGAGCGACGGGAAAACAATGACAGGCAGCCAGCATTCGGCCGGGGATCCGGGGATTCTTCTCGCGGTGGAAACGAGCTGCGACGAAACGTCGGTCGCGGTTGTCCGCGGGGGCGCGACGATTCTGTCCAATCTCGTTTCCAGCCAGATCGAGACGCACCGGCAGTTCGGGGGCGTCGTGCCGGAGATCGCCTCGCGCAAGCACGTCGAAACGATCACCCTGATGATGGAAGCGGCGCTTCGCGAGTCGGGCATGACTCCCCGCGACTTGTCCGCCGTTGCGGTCACGCAGGGTCCCGGACTGGTCGGCGCTTTGCTCGTCGGCGTCGTCGCGGCGAAAAGCTTCGCGATGGCGCTCGGCCTGCCGCTGATCGGCACGCATCATATTGCGGGCCACATATACGCCAACGCCCTGATCGGCGAGATCGTGTACCCGTCGATTGCGCTTGTCGTATCCGGCGGACACACGGAGCTCGTCGTACTGGAGCGGGAGGGCGCGTTCCGGATTATCGGCCGGACGCGCGACGATGCGGTCGGCGAAGCCTACGACAAAGTCGCCCGCGCATTGCATTTTCCTTACCCGGGCGGTCCCCACATCGACAGGCTGGCGCAGGAAGCCACCGAGGTCAGCGAACTGCCCCGGGCCTGGCTCGAGCCGGACTCGTACGATTTCAGCTTCAGCGGCTTGAAATCGGCGGTCCTCTCGGCCATCAACCAGTCGAGAATGAAAAGCGAGCCGCCGATGCGGCCTTCCGTGGCGCGCGGCTTTCAGGAGTCGGTTATCGACGTGCTTGTAACGAAGGCATTGCGCGCGGTGCGTGAATTCGGCGCGAAGCAGCTGCTTCTGTGCGGCGGCGTGGCCGCGAATCGCGGACTGCGCGAGGCGCTGACGGCGCGCTGCGGCGAGCGGGGCATCCCGCTGCTTATTCCGCCGAACGCGCTGTGCACGGACAATGCGGCCATGATCGGAGCGGCCGCGCATCTGAAATGGAAGCGCGGCGAGTTTTCGCCCCTCGACATGAAGGCTGACCCGACGCTGTCGCTTGAGGAATGGTCGGTGCGGGAAGGGGAGGCGTGAGCCCGCCGGAATTAGCGATAGCCGATAGCATGGACGGTGAACGCAAGAAAGTAACCCGTCAGGCCGACAACCTGCGGGTTATTTTTTATACAGTTATGGTTATGGTCGGCGCGGAAATCGTTGGCTCGGTCGTAATCGCGGAAGTCGTGTTGGAATAATCGGATACTTCAAGGACTACCGGTACACCGGCAGGAGCCGCTGTTGTACTTAACACTAATTGCGTGGTCGACAATGTAGACAAACCGGCTTCTTGCAAAAGACCGTTCACATACACATTAATATATCCGTTGGCAGGTGTCGAAGGTAAATTGGTCACCGCGTTGCCATTGTCATCAGAGAAACTTGCCGCAGGTATCGTGGTATCGGTGGCGCCGATCATTCCTGCAGCAATCGTTGCGTTGAATCTTGTAACGTTGGGATCTACGGTTGTCGTCACAGCTCCTCCGGTAGCGACCGGCGCGGATGCAGTGGCTGCAACGTACAGTTTAATTAACGATGCTGCCATGCTTTCACCCCCTTTCTTGCCTAACCAATAATTTTTACCGATTGAACAATGATCGGTACGCCTTTACCCGGAACATCGTCCGACAACAACAGCAGCTTGCCTTTCCTGACCTTATAAAGAGGCTTAAGCTGTAACACGCCATTGATGAATACATTTATAAATGAAACCGAATAAGGATTCGGAATGCGGTTCACTCCGTAACCTTTGATACCATCCCTATTCGTATAAATTCTCTTTACTCCATCCGATATTGCATAGAACATGATGGATCTGGTTTTTAATAGCCTGGAACGCCGAGTGTCGGATTTTAATGATTTCGCTTTTTTGGAGTTTTTCATTTTATCACCTCTTCGCAACACGCACACCTCATACTATTCGGAACATTTTACAATGTCTGTATGAGTATCCGTAAGTATTCAGTAAACCCGCACAGAGCGGGATAAATATAACTCAAATATTAAGCCCCAGGCTATGCCTGGGAGAACTGAAC
>NZ_CAUPYC010000115.1:0-4031 GCF_963515335.1 uncultured Paenibacillus sp.
GCCTCGAACCTCGAAAGGGAGTCCTTTTTGCCATAAGCGATTATATTGCATGGCAAAAGTATAAGTTTTAGGTTGTTCATCCTTTCTTGATTGGCGATAAACCTCCTCTGAAGCGGTCGCTCATCCACGAAAGGTCTCGACAGAGGTTTCCTTTATGAACCTGGTTTCGGATCTTTTTTGTGATATAATTACCAATGTAGTGGTAGAGGAGGCCGTCGTCGATGCAGTATATTATTTATATGGACGAATCTAACGATGAAGGACCGTATTACGGTAATTTTTACGGCGGCGCATTGGTAAGATCGCAAGATTATATGAGGATCGTTGACATTCTTGAGGCGAAAAAACAAGAACTAAATATAACTGGTGAAATCAAGTGGCAGAAAGTAACTTCGCCTTATGTTGAAAAATATATAGCTTTAATGGATTGCTTTTTTGATTTAATTCAAGAAGATTTAGTTAAGATACGTATCATGTTTACTCATAATTATCGACAAGCGACTAGTCTTAGTAAGGAGCAATTAACGAACGAGTATCAGATGCTTTATTATCAATTCTTTAAACATGCTTTTGGACTGAAATATTCAAATCCAGAAGGCGAGGAAAATCTTTCACTTCGGATATATTTTGATGAGTTGCCTGTATCGCCTCAAGTTGCATCCGTATTTAAGGACTTTATCCAACGACTTCAATTCACCCAAGAGTTTTTGGTTGCTGGAATTCAAATAAGGAAAGAAGATATTAGCGAAGTCAAATCTCACCAACACGTTATTTTGCAGTACATGGATATCGTACTTGGATCGATGTATTTTAGGTTAAATGAGCTGCATAAAGTTATTCCGGAAGGGGAACGAAAAAGAGGCAAACGAACGATCGCAAAGGAGAGAGTATACAAACATATAAACAATCGAATCAGACGAATCTATCCGAATTTCAACATAGGAATTTCAACTGGTACAAAGGAATATGAAGAGCGGTGGCGGCATCCCTATCGTCATTGGCTATTTATTCCCAGCGAACATAGAATTGCCCCTCAATTTGCGAAAAAAAATAGATAACCCCATCTCTCCTACATCATTGGCCTAAGTGGAACTTAAGCGTTCGGAGAAGACAGGGCATCTTTAATTTCATATTACCCCTCAGTTAGAGGGTTTGCAACTGATTTTTCACTGTTTTTATGGTTTTTTTGTCGAACCCACTCAATTTCGTCACATTAATTTGGTGTTTGCACATCTGAGCGCTGTTACAGCGCTCTTTTTTACACGAGTCTATGTCTATTTGTCTGGCATAGTATGCTCAAACAAAATGTTGCGGTTATTTTAGATAAAAGCCGGACGGATCTTAGTCTGGTATAATTATTATAGTTTCCGATCCTGACAATAAGAGAGGTGCCGGATATATGGGAAGAAACGCGATGTTCGGCGAGTCGGCGTTTACGCTGAAGCTTTCCGGTCTCCAAAGCTTGTTTGCCCTTAAGCGCAAAGTCGTTATTCCTTATCGCACGGTAAGGAACGTGCATGTGGACGTGTTCGACGCTCCCGCATGGATGCTGCGCATGCCCGGCACCTCGATTGCTTCTTTGCATATTTACGAAGGCAGCTTCAGGTACGCGCACGAATGGTGCTTTTTGTCCTATGAGGGCCGAAAACCTGTCGTAATGATCGAAACGGACGGGCATGACCGGTACAAATACGTCATTTTTGAAATGGATAATCCCACGGAAGTTGCGGCCGAGCTGCGGCGGCGGGTAAGAGAATGCAGCTAATTCGTCCTCCAAAGCCGGCTCCTCCCGGGCGCGCTGCGCGGCGGCAGGCTTTGGGAACATTTTCACGCGAACGCGGGCAATCTTAAATTGACACACACGGGCGGGTGGACTAGACTTAAAACAGGCGAACAAAACGCGAACAAAGGGGCATTATTATGTTTAATCGGATCGACATCGACCAAGCGGTGGAGAAGCTGAATCCCCGCCAACGGGAGGCCGTGCAAGCGACCGACGGGCCGCTGCTTATCATGGCCGGAGCGGGGAGCGGCAAAACGCGCGTGCTCACGCACCGCATTGCTTATCTGATCGAGAAAAAGCGGGTTGCGCCCTGGAGCATCCTGGCGATCACGTTCACGAATAAAGCGGCCCGCGAGATGCAGGACCGGGTGGCGGCGCTTGTCGGCCCAGGCGGGCAGGACATCTGGGTTTCCACGTTCCACTCGATGTGCGTCCGCATCCTTCGCAAGGACATCGGCCGCATCGGCTACAGCTCGAGCTTCACCATACTCGACTCGGCCGACCAGCTGTCGGTTATCCGCAATGTGATGAAGGACCGGAATATCGACACGAAGAAGTTCGAGCCGAAGGCGATCCAGGCCAAAATCAGCTCCGCCAAAAACGAGCTGCTCACACCCGACCGCTATGAGCAGAAGGCCGGCGACTACTTCGACCAGATCGCCGCGAACGTGTACCGGGCGTACCAGAAAAGGCTGAAGAGCAACAATTCGCTCGATTTCGACGATCTCATCATGATCACGACCCAACTGTTCAAGGAAGTGCCGGAAGTGCTGGAGTTCTACCAGAACAAATTCCGTTACATTCACGTGGACGAATACCAGGATACGAACCGGGCGCAATATATGCTGTGCCGCATGCTGTCGGACAAGCATCACAACATTTGCGTCGTGGGAGACAGCGATCAGTCGATCTACCGTTGGCGCGGCGCGGACATTGCGAATATTCTTAACTTCGAGAAGGATTATCCCGAGGCGCGGACGATTCTGCTGGAACAGAACTACCGTTCCTCCTCCAACATTCTGAATGCGGCGAATGCGGTCATCAAGCAGAATACCGGACGCAAGCCGAAGAAGCTCTGGACGGACAAGGGCGAAGGCTCGCCGATTACCGTATATCAGGCCGCTTCGGAACATGAAGAGGGCTACTTCGTGACGGGCGAGATCCGGAAAAACAAGCAGGCCGGACGCAAATTTGCCGACCATGCGATTTTGTACCGGACGAACGCGCAGTCGCGGGTCATCGAGGAAATTTTGATCAAATCCGATATTCCGTACCAGATCGTCGGCGGCATCAAATTCTACGACCGCAAGGAAATCAAGGATTTGCTCGCTTATTTGCGGCTGATCTCGAATCCGGACGACGACGTCAGCCTCATCCGGATCATCAACGTGCCGAAGCGCGGCATCGGCGATACGACGCTGGCGAAGGTGTCGTCCGAGGCGGCGCGGCGCGGCGAGTCAATGTATGCGGTGCTGGCCGATCCCGACGGGATCGACGTGGCGGGCAAGACGCGGGCGGCGCTGACCGATTTCCACGAGCTGATCGACAACCTGGCCCGGATGGTCGATTACCTGTCGGTTACCGAGTTGACGGAGAAAATGCTGGAGTTTATCGGCTACCGCGAGGAGCTCGAGCGCGAGAATACGCTCGAATCGAAGTCGCGGCTCGAGAACATCGACGAGTTTCTATCGGTGACGATGGATTTCGAGCGGCGCAACGACGAGAAGTCGCTGGTCGCTTTTCTGACCGATCTGGCGCTCATTGCCGACATCGATTCCATGGACCGGAAGGACGCGGCGCAGGACGCCAAGGACGCCGTCGTTCTTATGACCATGCACAGTGCGAAGGGACTGGAATTTCCGGTCGTCTTCATAATCGGCATGGAGGAGGGCGTGTTTCCGCACAGCCGTGCGTTCATGGACAACGACGAACTGGAGGAGGAACGCCGGCTCGCTTACGTGGGCATTACGCGGGCGGAGGAGCAGCTTTTCCTGACGTGCGCGCGCATGCGTACCTTGTTCGGGCAGACGAAGGCGAACGCGCCGTCGCGCTTCCTGCAGGAGGTGCCGGATGCGGTGATAACGGTCGCTTCTCCTGGCGGGCGGCCGGCACGCGGCAGCTTCGGCGCCGGCAGCGGCCGCAGCTACGGCTCGGATCCCGGCGCGGCGGGCGGCTTCGGCTTTCGGCCCGGCGCTTCAGCGAGCCGTTCGGGCTCGCCTGCCGGTTCGGCCGGCAGCCGGTCCGGTTC
>NZ_CAUPYC010000116.1:0-3756 GCF_963515335.1 uncultured Paenibacillus sp.
GGAATGACAGGGCAGTTTCGCTCGTTGTTCAGTTTTCAAGGAACAATGGTGTTTTCTTTTCGGCGCAAGCCGGCAAGAAAAACGCATCTTTTCGTTTCTTTCTTTCATCGCCAACCTCTCAGCGGCGACTTTTATAATATATCACAGGCCTCTAAGTCTTTGCAAGTGGTTCTTTTAACCAATCACCCGCTTCACCGTCGGGTCCGTGATAACGAGCACCTGCCGGCACCCGGATAAACAATTTATCACAGCTTGCGCGATACCGTCAAGGCCTGTTCGACCGGGAATTTTCGCCTGTTTCCCGTTTCCCGCCGCATCGCCCTATATCTCCAGTGGCAGACGGCCGGCGGCTATAAACAGACTTCGCTACTTTGTCACCTTCATTACATATCGGGATAGTTCCTTGGGCGATGCCATTCTGGCATACATGCGAAAAATGATTTTGTAGCGTTTGCCGATCGCTTGCTTGATCTCGCCGTCCAGACGAGAGTCGTGCAAATCAAGCAGCATCTCATCGAGTTCTTTACGCAGCACGTAGTCAAGCTCCCTGCATTCCTTATCCGTGAACAGCATTCCGAGCATAGCCGGGCGTCCGGCCTCCCTTCCGTGGACGCGATCCGCGTCCGTAATCGGGCTCCAAAAGACTGCAAAAGCGGCGAATGGCAACCGTGCCGCACGCCGCTTTTACTGTTATGCTCACATTCCGGGGAAAATATTACAACGAGATAAGCCAGACGGTAAGCGTGCTTTCAATAACGGCAGCCGCCAGCAGCGCGACGATAAGAAAGAGAATGACCGGCACGGTGCGAACCGCGAAAAATTCGTATTCCTTGCCGATACCCTCACGCCGGGAAACGAGTGAGCCGATTGCTCGAAAGCTCAGCATACCGAACTTCAGACCGTAGGCGCAAGCGATCAGAATCGCCGGAATCTCGATAATGCCATGCGGCAGTATCCCTTTTAAAAAAACCGCCGCGGCATTTTGCCCGCTCTCCCCCAGCGATGTGAACAAATAACCGAGAATCATGCCGTTAAGCAACAGGAATAACAACGGAACGACGGCGAACGCAGCGCCCAAATACATCACCATAATCGATTTAACCGTATTGTTCAGAAAGATGAACAAGAACATAAACAACGTCGGGTTGCTCGAATTGTCGATCATACCTGCAATATCGCCGATACCTTCCAACTGACGGTCCAAATAACCCTCGAACGCCGGATTCGTTCCGCCGACAATCACGCCGGCAAAAAACAGGATCGCCGAGAAAGCGAAATAACGCCGCATGCGCAGCAGATGATCGATAAATGCTTTAAACGAAAACATGCGCTTTCCCCTCCTTCAAGTTGTAACCCTTCTCCGATCCCGCTCCAAGCATAAGTTGAGGATGCGGGCATACATTGTACTAAGCCAAGCTCCACTTGTCCCGGTAACACGAAATTGAAAGAACAGAGAGGAGAGCGTGCGTACAATGAATATGTTCTTTGTATGGAACGGCCGCAAGCTGAAACGCTATTTTCTGATTGCCGCGGCGTTGTTATTCTCAGCCGGTGTCATTTACGCCGAGAAGGACAACATCACGGTGTTCTCGCCCCAAATGCCGGCCGCCATCTACAGCATACCGACCGATAAAAAAATCGTGGCGCTGACGTTCGATATCAGCTGGGGCGAGAAGCGAGCCGAGCCGATTCTCAAGGCGCTGCAGGAAAAAGGCGTGAAGAAGGCAACGTTCTTCCTGTCTTCACCGTGGGCGCAGTCCCACCCCGACATCGTCAAAAAGATCGTTGCCGCCGGCTACGAAATCGGCAGCCACGGCCACAAGCACGACAACTACAGCGAGCTGAGCGACGAGGAGATCCGCAAGCAGATCGTCACGTCCGACGCGATCCTGGCGGCCATAACGGGCAAGAACCCCAAGCTGATCCGGCTGCCGAACGGCGATTTCGACAAGCGCGTTCTGCGGATCGCCGAGGAGCTGAACTACAAAGTCATCCAATGGGACACCGACTCGCTCGACTGGATGAATATCGGCACCGAAAAAATTATAAATCGCGTCGTTACCAAGGCGCACCCCGGCGACATCATTCTGATGCATGCCAGCGACTCCTCAAAGCAAACGCATGAAGCGCTGCCCGCCATCATCGATCAGCTGAGAGACAAAGGCTACGAGTTCGCCACCGTCTCCGAGCTGCTGGCCCAAACGGAGCTGAAGGGCCGTGCCGTCGAGGACAAACCGAGCGGCCTTGAGCTCCCGGCACTGCCTAATGAGCTGTGATACGCCGCAGCGGAGCTCGGGAGTTTTACACAATATCATTCCGGGTTCAAGCAACCGGCTTCGCGCTCGCGCCGGAGCCGGTTTCCGCCGGTTTAACGAGCTTGTGCAGCATCAGGATCTGATAAGCATTGCATGCGAACAATGGCACAATCATGAAAATAAGAGCAGGCAAATTGTTGTCGTCGGACATACTCGGCCATGCCTCCAGCACCGTGCCGACAATCAACAGAAACAGCGTCGGGAACAGCGCGTTCTTGTTGGTCTGCTTCGTCTTCACCAATGCCACGCACCAAGCGGCCGCGGTTAAGAAAGCCGGCAGCGCCCAGAAAATCCAACCGTTCAGCGCCTCCCGATTTTCATAAAGCCGGTAGCCGAAAAGAACGATACCGAATAGTGTCGTATAGGCCTGCAGCGTCGTCCATAAATAACCGCGGCGAAAAATGCCGAGCGCAATATAATTGAGCGTCAAATAGGCAAAGAACCCCATATGGGCGAACGCCCCGAAAAGCAGCCCCGTAAGCGCCATCATGCCTGCGTTAAAGCCCGCTCCCTTCAGTCCCTTAAGATCGAAAGACGGATCGGTCCAAGCCAGAATCGAACCGGTCAACGACGTAACGACCGCGCCGATCGCCATCGTGGTCCAGAACAAGAAAAACCATTTGCGCAAATTCAAGATCGTATCCCCCTACTTGTCGTACCCCGCGGCTCGTCTCCGCATGCCTAAAACCACGGATGCATTCGCTTTATTTTACCATGTCCGGGCCGAAAAGCTATCTCTCGCTCATGATAATCCCGTGAACATTGACGCATAATACAAACCGAGCATTCCTCAAGCAGTCATCGTACATCCGGTTGTGCAGCACGGCGGCACGAGCATGTGAAAGGGGACGACTTAGCCATGTACACCTGGTACAGACGGGCGGCAACGGCCGGCATCGCGCTGGTACTCTTAACTGCATGCGGCGCGGAGTCTTCCGGCGGCGGCGGGGGCCAGATCAGCTACAAAGACATGAAAACGATGGTTATCGATATCCTCAAAACCGAGGACGGCCAAAAGGCGATGCAGCAGGCTTCCATGCAGACGGCCGGCAGCGGCGGCGGCATGATGATGCTGTCGGCCCAGGATAAGGAGCAGGTCAAGCTGGCCGTGAAGGACGTGCTCGTGTCGCCCGATTACAGCAAGGTGATCGAGCAGCTCATGACCGATCCCCGGTTTGCGGGCGAATTCGCCAAAGCGGTCAATAAGCAGAACAAGCAAATCCACAAAGAATTATTGAAGGATCCCACGTACCAGCACGACCTCATGACAGTCATGAAAAGCCCTGAAATGGAAACTGTGATTTTCGATGTGATTCAGGGCACGCAATACCGCAAGCAGGTCGCGACTGTTATGCAGGAAACGCTGCAAAGCCCTATGGTCAAGCTGCAAATGCTTGAGCTGCTCAGAACGGCGGTTCAGGAGGAGTTAAAACCTAAGGCC
>NZ_CAUPYC010000117.1:0-3551 GCF_963515335.1 uncultured Paenibacillus sp.
TTTTTTTTTTTGTGTGTTTTTTGGGGGGCGGCGGCGGGGGCCCCGCCCCCCCCCGCCGTTCCGTCCGGGATGCGCGCCAGCGTCCAGTCGGGCAGCCGCTCATGGCACGGATACTGCGCGGCGAGCCGCTCGTCCAGATCGACGCCCAGCCTGGCTTGCCGCTAACGTACACATAACCGCGGCGCACCTCCGGGCAGCCGGGGAACACTTCGCGCATGCGCTCGGAAAATTCGCTCCACTCCTGTACGCCGAAATTTGGGCTGGCCAAATCCAGATGAATATTCGCCGTCTGGCCGACCGGCCGCCCGGGGCGGCCGAGCCGAATTTTCCGGCCCAATGCCAGGTAATGCGCTTCGCGCTCTTTCGTCGCGGCGATCGCTCCGGGGGCGATGCAGTTGACGCGGATGCCGTAGGCGGAAAGCTCGAGCGCGGCGGATTGCGATGCGCGGGCGAGCGCGGCTTTGACGCCGCCATACACCTCCACGCGGGGGTAAACACGCTCCACCCGCGTGGAGGTAATGTTGATCATGCATCCCTGAATGCCGCGTTCGATCATGTGGCGTCCGACATGCTGAATGAGCAGAATGGGAGCGCGAAAATCCAGATGCAGCAGCCGGTTGATGTCCGCCGTCTCCATCGCCGCAATGTCGTCGAACAGCGTGACGCCCGCATTGTTCACCAGCACGTCGAGCCGCCCCAGGGCCCGGACGGCCGATTCCGTCAGCCGTTCGGGTTCGGTTTCCCGCTCCAGATCGCCGTCGAACACGAAGAGCTTTCGTCCGAACCGCCCGCGGACTTCGGCCTTGACGGCTTCCGCCGAAGCGTGATCGTTCCAATGGCTGAGCGCCAGGTTATAGCCGGCTTCGGCCATCGCATAGGCGATTCCGCGGCCGATCCCCCGGCTGCCGCCGGTCACCAGCGCAGTTTTTCCCTCTCCCGTCCGGTTTTTTTCCCGTGCCGTTCCGAAGGCTACCATGCGGATTTCAACGTCCAGACGTCGAGCGATTTCATCTGAACGGCTCCGTCCGTGACGAACAGACGGACGCCAGGGCTGTCCGGGTCCGGATACATGCGGGTCGTGACGCATGTGCTTCCGTCGTTGCCGAACACTTCAAGCGAGAAGCGGTCTAGGAACAAATGAAGTTTCACCGTTCCGTCGGCCGCGGGCAGCAGGCGGCAGCGGCTGGTCTTGCCGGGCAGGTTGCCGGAGCCCGTGCAGTCCAAGGTCAATTCCCCCCGTGGCCGGTGCGTAACCGACGACAGTCTCGTGACGGCCGTCCGCGGACTGGCGCAGCTTGATTCCGAACCGTTCCCCGCCGCATCTGGCCGTATCGAACACGGCGGCCATTTCCAGCGAATCGACCTGCACGCCGTAGAGGGCCCCGACGTCCGGCGTCAACGTGAACGCATCGAACCGCCGGTGATCGCTTCTCAGCGCCTGCAATTCCTTGAAGGGCCGGAACCCCAGCTTGCCGTCCGGCAGTAGAACCGCTTCGCGCGGGATCGTCATCGCGCCGGCCCATCCGTAAGCCTTGGACGGCATCAGATTGAACCACATGTCCATCCAGCCGATCAAGATCACCCGGCCGCGTTCGTCAACCATCGTTTGCGGCGCGTAAAAGTCCCAACCCGCATCGACATCGCCGTCCGCTTCCACGACAAATTTCCCCGTGTCATAATCCATTTTGCCGATATAGTACAGACTTTTCCGGACCTCGCGCATATTGCCGGGCCATACCGCGGGCGAAACGAGCAGCACGTCCCGGTCCCCGATCGAGAAGAAGTCCGGGCAGTTCCAGATGACGCCGTGATGGGGACCCGGACTCTCGGCCATGACCCCGACATACCGCCATTCGAGGAGATCGGGCGATTTATACAGCAGCGCCTTCGCTATGCCGTCCTTGCCCGAACCGACCGCCATATACCAGCTGTTCTCGTGCTTCCATACCTTCGGGTCGCGGAAATCTTCCGAACCGTCAGGCGGAAACTCGCGGATGACGGGGTTCGTTTCGTATTTGCGGAACGTCACGCCGTCTTCGCTGAATGCCAAGCACTGGACCTGGCGTTTGACGCCCTCAGCGACGAGATTGCCCGTGTACACGAGCGTAAGCACACCGTTGTCGACCACCGCCGTGCCCGAAAAACAGCCGTTGCCCTCAAACGCCTCGCTCGGCGCCAAGGCTACCGGCAGATGCTCCCAGTGGATGAGATCCGCGCTTTTGGCGTGTCCCCAATGCTTCGGGCCGTTGTCCGCGCTGAACGGATGAAGCTGATAAAACATGTGGTATTCGTCTTTAAACCGGATAAGTCCGTTCGGATCGTTGATCCAGGCGGAAGGCGACATGAAATGATAATTCAACCGATACGGATCGCCGACGGTTCGCGGCTGCAGTTCCGCAACCGCCTGCATGGCTTTGCGGACGAGACTGTTATGAAGCTCGGTCCGTGCGGGATCGTAAAACGATGGCAGAGCCCTCCTTGAAAAGAAGAATGGGGTGCATGTCGGTTAAACGGTCATAATACCTCAAATTTAGTATACATTCGAATATTATAAAGCGTTTTCAAAACGATATTAACAAATAAACCGGCAAAGTCAATATAGATTTTTACCGATATTGTGGCAATGTGGATTGTGTTGGAGTTGATTATGGCGATAGTCGGTCGCCATATCGGTATAACGAATGTCTTTTAGGATCATGAAGAATGGCGCGGCGTTGCCGACTAGGACCGCGATCAAAAAATGCCGGGGCACGACACTTGGGGCTTCTACTCGGCGGAGGTTGCTCTGGATGGGAAGCAAGCGGTTGTTGTGACATCCGACGAGCCGGCTGCGTCGATAACGCGATTTTCAGCAGGCGGTGCTCGATTTAGGGTTTGAGATCGAACGTCTGCATGTTTGCCTCGATTGTGTCCGAGAGCGGCAGGGCTGGAACGGATCGCGAGCGGAGGAGTTGTCCTGATGGGGGCAGTGCCGGTATTGAAAGATATTCGACAAATGTCGACTTCATGAATTAGTCTTAATTTACTATATACAAAACTATCCATTTAAAGCTATATTGGGTTTGTGAACTTAATTTTGATTTATTAAATTATAGTTGACAAATTTATAATAACATGATTTATCGTAATGATCAGCATGATCGTATTATGCCTAAGAAGCTGTTTTGTTTTGTTCCTCTCATTATTTTTATCCAAAATGATGATAAGGTGGATAGATTTTCATAATTTCATATAAAAATACTAAGTAATGGAGGATTGAGTTATGAAGAAGGTTCTGGTAGTTATCGCTTTTCTCCTGCTTCTCAGTCAGTCAGTGTTTGCTCAACAGGAAAACTCGCAGCCAGAATACGACAGTATTAAGGAAAAGAAAGCACTCGCCGAAAAATATGCTCACAAGAAGAAAGTTGATCTTAATGAAGAAGAATTGGATAATCGAACGAGAGATGTCCAACGTGTTTTAAATGAATTGGCAGTTGAAGTAGCGGCCGGCAAAAAAAACGTGACAGAAGCAAAGCTCAAACTTGAGGAAATGGAAGTATATACATTGGAAA
>NZ_CAUPYC010000118.1:0-3282 GCF_963515335.1 uncultured Paenibacillus sp.
TACGCCCAAACCGGAAAATTACCAACGTTTACCTCGAAGTGCATAGGTCATGTAGAATAATAGAGAAGGTTGGGAATAGAAACGGCATAGGGGGAATCTGATAGAACCATGGTCTTGCGAAAATGGATGAAAACGGCCGCGGCGGGCTTAGCCGTCATGCTGTTCTGGTCCTTATTGGCCAGTTTGGGGACGGGCGGATCGCTGAACTTCGTCGAGTCGACGCTCCAGGATGCGGTTCGGAAACAAAGCGACGCCGAGCGGGCGCCGCTGAACGAGATCAAAATCATTAAGATCGACCAAGCCTCGCTGGATCAACTGGGACAGTTTCCTTGGGACAGGGCGCTCTACGCCCAGGTCATAGACATGCTGATGCAGGCAGGGGCCAAGGCGGTCGCCCTCGACGTCGTGCTTGCCGAACCGGGGGCAAACCCGGAGAGTGACGCGGCCATGGCCGAGGTGATGGCCAAATATCCGGACGTTTATTTGCCGGCTGTGTTCAACTTTGAAGCCACGCAGCTCGAGAAGGGACTGCTGAAAACGGAGTCGATCGTGTACCCGGCGAGCACGATATCCTCGAACGGAAACCAGGTCGGGCACATAAACGTGTTTCCGGACAAAGACAGTACGGTTCGCATGCTGACGGTCGGACTTCCGGACGAGCGGAACCGGATGATTCCCGCCCTCAGCGTCAGGCTGGCCAACTACATATTAGAAAAAAAGCTGCAAATCAGATGGGATGAAACGGAAGAGGCCTGGTTCAGGGGAGATAAGCGGATCCCGGTGAACGAACGCTATCAGGTTGCGACGGAGTTTTATTCCAAGCCGCGCGAGGCGATGAACGCAGACACCGGCTACGATGCCCAATCGTTTTTCGATGTGCTCAGCGGCGCGATCCCGCCGGAATACTACCAGGATGCGGTTGTGCTCATCGGTCCTTACGCCACGGGCCTTCAGGACGAATACCTTACGCCGCTCAGCGATACGCTGAAAATGTTCGGGGTGGAAATTCACGCCAACATGGTGCAATCGCTCGTGAACGGAGCCTTTTTCACCGAGGCGCCCCCATCTGTAACCTACATACTGTTGCTGCTGCTGACTATGATCTCGCTGTTTTTATTCGACCGTTACCGGGGGCGCGCGGCTTTCATCCTGTACGGCGTTCTTGCGGCGGCCTTCATAGCGGCATGGTTTAACGCGTATTTCTTCTATTCCTTGTTCATCCCGTTCACCTATCCGTTCCTTGCGATGACATCGGCGCTAATATGGGCGGTCGTCTCTCATTATATGGCGGAGCGGAAAGAGCGGGGAAGGGTGACGAGCATATTCGGCCGGTTCGTGCCTCCCAGCGTCGTGGATGAGATGCTCGCTTCGGGAGAAGAGATCAAGGTAGGCGGGCAGCGCCGGGATATCAGCGTCATTTTCGTCGATATCCGCGGCTTTACGCCGATGTCCGAGCGGCTGCAGCCGGAGCAGGTTATCGAAGTGCTAAACGAATATTTGGACATTTGCACGAAGGCCGTTTTCAACTGGAACGGGACGCTCGACACGTTTATCGGCGACGGCGTTATGGCGCTGTTCGGCGCGCCGGTCCATCTGCCGAACCATCCGGAGCTGGCCGTCCGCGCGGCGCTGGAAATGAAAAAGCATTCGGACGTGTTGGAGCGCAAATGCATCGAAAGGTTCGGGATCGGGGTTAAATTCGGCGTAGGCATCAACTGCGG
Source organism: uncultured Paenibacillus sp. (assembly GCF_963515335.1). Classification (NCBI taxonomy): domain Bacteria; kingdom Bacillati; phylum Bacillota; class Bacilli; order Caryophanales; family Paenibacillaceae; genus Paenibacillus; species uncultured Paenibacillus sp. Next base: position 1,722 of record NZ_CAUPYC010000118.1, read on the forward strand.
TCCGGCGGTCGTCGGCAATATCGGCTCCGAAATGCTGAGGCTGGATTACACGGCGATCGGAGACACGGTCAATCTGTCAGCCCGCCTCGAATCGAACGCCAAGCCCGGGCAAATTCTGATCAGCGAGGAAATGTCCGACAGGGTCGGACATCTGTTCGAGCTGGAGGATATGGGCGAGATCAAAGTCAAAGGGAAAGAGAGGCCGGTCCGGGTATTCTCCGTGTTGTCGGAGCTTGATACCGGCGGGGAATCCCCGATCAGCGAGAGGAGAGAAGGGGCATGACCATTCAGGGAAGCGGCATGCGTTATTTGAGTGTTTTGCTTTGTCTTAGTTTGATTGCCGGCTTAACGGGCCTGTTCGCGGGAGCGAAGCAGGCGTTAGGCGCCGTTACGCGCGTTGCGGTCGTCAAGGAGATCAAGGGTACCGTCATGGTGAAGAAATCCGGCGGCTCGAAGGCGTTCAACGCATTCAAAAATATGAGCCTGAACGAGGGCGACGCCCTTACAACCGGCAAGGGAGGCAAAGTCGTGCTCGAGCTGGCGAGCAGCAAGGCCGATCAGGATTCGATTACGGTCGGCGAGAACTCGCAGCTTAATTTTTCTGAATTGAAGGAGGACGGCGGCACCAAGGCGAAGATGAACGTCTGGGCCGGATCGATGTGGGTCAAGGTGAAATCGATCTCCAACGCCGACGATCAATTCGAGGTGGAAACGCCGACCGCCATTATGGGTGTGCGGGGTACTTATTTCTTCGTCGGTGTCGATCCGAATGTCGGAACGACAGACGTAGTCGTTACTTCAGGCGTTGTAGCCGCCCAAGTGCCGCTTGCGGACATCGATAATACGAGGGAAGCGCGTGACGTTCTGATTTATCCGACTCAGCAAGGCACGTTCGCGCAATCGTCGGACGGACAGGTCAATACGGCTGTAGCCGCGATCGATCTGGATACGTTCGTCGAGATGACCCCTCCGGACATTTTGGAGGCGATCATTGCCGATGCGGCAGGCATCGATGCCGAAGCGGAGGCTCTGGCTCAGAATTGGACGAGCGAGACGGGCTCCGGACCAGCCGCGCCGACGACAAACGCGGCCGACCTGCAGCGTATCGTCACAAATATGTCGGGACTTGTGAACAACATCGCCCGGACATCCGTCGATCAGAATAAGGTCACGGCGGAACGTGTCAACCGGATCGCAGCGCAGGCCAACGGCGAAGCGCAGAAGGCCGTTCTGGATATCAATAACGTAAAGCCGCTGGAACTGACGCCGGACGACCTGGCGAAGCAAGGGGAGGCGAAGCGTCTCGCGGCGGAAGCGGAGCAAAAAAAACGGGAAGAATTGGCGAGGCTCGAGGAGCGGCGCAGAGCGCTTGAGCAGCTGATTGCGCAAGCGGCGGCCGAAGCGGCCCGCATAGCGGCGGCCAATGCCGCGGCTCAGCAGGAAAAGACGCAGCAGGCGTCGCAGCAATACGTCTCGCAGCTGCCGTCCGAGGAACAGCAAGCATTCGAGCAAAACAACCGGCAGCGCAGGCAGGAAATTTCCACGCCGCCGACGCAGACGC
>NZ_CAUPYC010000119.1:0-3111 GCF_963515335.1 uncultured Paenibacillus sp.
CTACGCCTAAACCAGAAATCTACCTAGGATTACCACGAAGTGCATAGGTCATGTGTTTTTTGCGGCGTGATAACTACTCCAGCACTTCCTGCGTGGACAGTGGGGGATTATCTCCGTACAAGGCATTGAACAATAGCGCTAGGATGCTCTATCATACGCCTATTTGCTCGTCTCTCGCCGAACGACTGGAGCGACCTTTGTCGCGAGCAACTCAATGGCCTTAGCCAATTTGGAAAAGGGAGTGCCGCCGACATCCATTTGCGCCATGAAACGGTTGTGCCCGAACAGCTCGTATTGGCGAAGCAGCTTTTCAACGATCTGCTCGGGGCTGCCGACCGCAAGCGCGCTGCCGGGATGCGCCATATGGTCGAACTCCGCGCGGGAAACAGGCCCTCTGCCCGTGCGCTTGCCCAGAAAATGACCGAAGTAGTTCGCATAGTAGGGGAAAAACTCGTCTTTGGCCTGCTGAGTCGTCTCGGCTATGAATCCGTGGCTCGAAACGGCGACCTTGAGCTCTTCCGGCCTATGACGGGATTGGACGCCCGCCGTTCGGTAAATGTCGACAAAAGGCTTAAACCGGCCCGGATCGCCGCCCAGAATCGCCATAGCCATACCTTTCCCGAGCCGACCGGCTCTCGCCGCGCTTTCAGGCGTTCCGCCGACGCCGATCCAGATCGGCAGCTCTTTGCGGGCAGGGCGCGGCGCGATCTCGGCATCGTGCAACGCGCTGCGGAATTGTCCGCTCCAGGTTACCCGTTCATTGGAATTAAGCTCCAGCAGCAGCTCGATTTTCTCCGCAAACAGCTTATGGTAATCATCGATCTCATAGCCGAATAACGGGAAGGACTCTATAAACGCTCCGCGGCCCGCCATAATTTCCGCTCGTCCGTCCGAGAGCAAATCGACCGTGGCAAAGTCCTCGAACAACCGTACGGGATCGGACGTGCTCAGAACCGTGGTGGCGCTGGTAAGCTTAATCCGTTTGGTGGCCTGGGCAATCGCTGCAAGCACGACGGGAGTGGCGGAAACGGCGAACTCCAGCGTGTGATGCTCCCCGACACCGAATACGTCGAGCCCGGCCTCGTCAGCCAGCTTGGCGGCGGCAATCATTTCCTGCAGCCGCTGCTGCGCGCTCATTGTCCGACCGGTAAGCGGATCGGGAATAATCTCACCGAAAGTGTATAACCCTATTTCGAAACCGGCTCTCCCGGTGCTGCCGGTTGTCTGCGGACTCGTATCCATTCCATCTCCCCGCTTTACTTTATTTTTGTTAGTTGATTGAATTGTACCACCTGCAAATAAAGAAAAAAAGCCCCGCTAAGGGCTGATGCTTCTGATGCGGCCGCGTCTGGAGGCAAACTGGACGAGCAGAAAACCGATGCCGGCCACCAGAGACACGCAAGCAGCGAATATATACATGCTGGCTCCGCCATAGTTGTCCTTCAGCCAACCCCCTGCGCTCGACCCGACGATCCCGGCCAGCCCCATGAAAACCATGGCAAGCACGGATTGCCCTGTCGAGCAGAGCTGCATCGGGAGAATGCGCGCCGTATAATGCACGGCTGAGAGCCAAAATACGGCGAACGTCACGATCGCCCCTCCCTGCAGCAGAAGCAGCATCCATGGTTCCGTAAATACCGTGTACAAAAACCAGCGAACGGAAAACAGAATGCCTACGACGCCGATCAAAGCAAACTCGTGGACTTTTTTCAAATAACGGTTAAGCAGAAGGAATGCGGGAAGCTCGACCCCGGCCGCAATCGCCCAACCCCAGCCGACCATCGTATCCGTTCCGCCATTGCTTAACAGATACAATCCGAACATCACATCATTCATTCTCTGTGGTATGGAGATGAGGAAAACGAGCAGAAGAAACAGCAAAAAAGTCTTGTTCTTCACAATCCCCTTAAGCAAATCGAGCGTCATGCGTTCGCCCTCCGCCGGCTCATCCCGAAGCAGCAGCATCAGAATTAAGGGGATAACCGAGACCGTGATCATAAAATAGCCCAGGTTTGATATGCCCCCTAGTAAATTCAGCACATATCCTCCAATAAGCGCCATTGACGCAAAGCCGATTGAGCCGAACATCCGTATCGACCCATAGGTTGCCCCCCTGCGCGCGGCCGATTGGATGCTGACGCTGTCGATCAGCGGGTAGGAGGGCTGCAGGAAAAAATACATCAGCAAAACGAACCAGAAAGTTAAGGCATAACTCCCGGAAGTAAACAGTCCGATCCCGAACAGAACGGCGATGCTCCAGAGTATAAAAATGACCTTCTTAACCGTTTGCAACCGATCGCTGACATACCCCCACACCGGCTGAAAAAAAATCGCCAGCAGCGAGCCGACCATCATCAGGACGCCGATCTGTGCCGACGTATAGCCTTGCCTGTCAAAATATAAAGGAAGAAAGGGCGCCGCAACGCCGTTTGTCGCAAACGCCCAAAATTGTAATCCCCGTAATGTGATAAGCTGTTTATCCAATGTCATTCCCCTATCTTGTAGTCGCCTTTCACTAGAATACACGCACAGGCAACCCAATACCAGTTAATTATTTGACAAAACAGTGTTGTTATTGGCCATGCTTGTCGCAACAACAAAAGCACGCTCCCTGTGCCGGTACCGACACCTTGAGCGTGCTGCGCGTGTATTTGTTAACAAAATGGTCGGGATGACACGATTCGAACATGCGACCCCCTGGTCCCAAACCAGGTGCTCTACCAAGCTGAGCTACATCCCGTAATGGAGCGGAAGACGGGAATCGAACCCGCGACCCTCGCCTTGGCAAGGCGATGCTCTACCGCTGAGCCACTTCCGCAAATGGTGCGGTCAAGAGGACTCGAACCTCCACGGCTGTTAAACCACTAGAACCTGAATCTAGCGCGTCTGCCAATTCCGCCATGACCGCAAAATATAATTGGTTGCGGGGGCAGGATTTGAACCTGCGGCCTTCGGGTTATGAGCCCGACGAGCTACCGGGCTGCTCCACCCCGCGTCATTACAAGCAATATGCATTTGGCTTTGCACATTGAAAACCGGATGCGAATGTAAAGTTAGCTGAAGTTCTTCCCCGCTCTCGGGGCCCCCGCAAAGTAATCGGCGTTGCTTCAA
>NZ_CAUPYC010000120.1:0-2866 GCF_963515335.1 uncultured Paenibacillus sp.
TTCCATAATATTGTAATTATGGAGCGACGCCATTCAGACGATCACGGATTCAGGTGCCATTCAACAGATATCGGGGTGATGGGTTCTTGAAAATTAACGGCATTAATCATCTCTGTTTCTCCGTGTCGGACCTCGATCGTTCGGTCGCGTTTTACCGTGACGCGCTCGGCGCCAAACTGCTCGTAACCGGACGCAAGCTCGCTTATTTTGAATTGGGCGGCATTTGGGTTGCGCTGAATGCCGAGGAGCTGGAGCGGCGCACGGAGCCCCAAACCTATACGCATCTCGCTTTCACAGTGAATGACAGCGAGTTCGACCAATGGACGGAACGTCTTCGCGAGCTGAAGGTCAATGTACTGCCCGGGCGCGCGAGAGATGAACGCGACAAACGATCGGTTTACTTCGCCGACCCGGACGGCCATCGGTTCGAGCTGCACACCGGAACGTTAACGGACAGGCTCGATTACTACAGGGAAGCCAAAGGACATATGATTTTCCACGAAGGCTGATCGGCCATGCAATGGAGCGGCACGGAATGGATGGGCTTTGCTTGATGGACAAGTGCCGCGATTTGTTTTACTGTAAAAGCGACAGAACAATATTCGCATAGGCACGCATCGGAAGGACTGGGGTTCCAATGAGATTCAGACCGTGTATCGATATTCATCAAGGCAAGGTAAAGCAAATCGTGGGAGAAACGCTTAACGTATCCGGCGAAGGCGTCGTAGAGAACTTTGTTTCGCAGCACGAGCCGGCGTACTACGCGAATCTGTTCCGGCAGGACGGATTGACCGGCGGTCATGTCATCATGCTTGGCCCCGGCAATGAAGCGGCTGCCGAGCAAGCGCTTCGCGCCTATCCCGGCGGCTTGCAGATCGGCGGAGGCATTCGGGCGGACAACGCGGAGAAATTTCTTGAGATGGGGGCCTCTCACGTCATCGTCACCTCCTATGTGTTCAAGGATGGGCGCCTTCAGACGGAGAGCCTGAACCGGATCGTGGAAGCGGTAGGCCGGGAAAAGCTCGTCATCGATCTGAGCTGCAAAAAGCGGGACGGCAAGTGGTACGTGGTCACGAATCAATGGACTACGTTCAGCGATTTTGAGCTGCATGCGGAAAATATTTACAATCTTGAGGCGTATTGCGACGAATTTCTCGTCCATGCCGTGGACGTCGAGGGCAAGCGGACCGGCGTACTGGAGGAGCTTGCGGAAAAGCTCGCGGAGTGGACGACGATCCCGACTACCTATGCCGGCGGCGCGCGCTCGCTGGACGATCTTGAGATATTCCGGCGTATAACGGACGGCAGGCTGGATATCACCGTGGGCAGCGCGCTGGACATTTTTGGCGGCTCCCTCCCTTACCGGGAAGTCGTTGCTTTCTGCCGGGACGAAGAGTCATAAACAAGATCCGCAGTTTCATATTTGTCGAGGGGGAATTCGGATGAAGCTTGAAAAGGGACAAAAGCTGCTGTTCATCGGCGACTCGATTACCGATTGCGAAAGGGCCAGACCGGTCGGCGAAGGGCTGTTCGGCGCGAACGGCAAAGGTTACGTCGCGCTTGTCGACGCGCTGCTTCAATCGGTTTATCCGGAGCTTGGCATCCGCATCGTCAATATGGGCATCGGCGGCAATACGGTGCGCGATTTGAAGGCGCGTTGGCAGTCGGATGTCGTGAATCAGAAGCCCGACTGGCTGTCGGTTATGATCGGAATCAACGACGTATGGCGCCAATACGACACGCCTTTCATCGTTGACGGTCATGTTTATCTCGATGAATATGAAGCGACGCTGCGTGAACTGATCGCCGCAACGAAGCCCATGGTAGAGGGGCTCGTGCTGATGACGCCTTTCTATATCGAGAGCAACGCGCAGGACGCCATGCGGCGCACGATGGATGAGTACGGCGCGGTTGTCAAGCGGATTGCCGGGGAGCACGGCCTGCTCTGCGTCGATACGCAGGCGGCATTCAACGAGGTGTTGAGGGAGCTTTACTCCGCAACATTGGCCTGGGATCGCGTGCATCCGACGCAGACCGGCCATATGGTGCTTGCCCGCGCCTTCCTGAAGGCTGTCGGCTTCGATTGGAGCCGGGCGTAGAGCCGGTTATAAGAGGTTGGTGAAAAATTGGCGACGATGAAGGGGGCGAAAGCTCGTGAACGGCGGATTGTTTCCGGAGCGGTTGACGGATGGGGATTTTCGCCCCGTCGTCGCCGCTTATTATTTTAAAGAATGGAACGGGTTTCGAATGGGGTATCACACCCACAGGGCGACCGAAATCATGTATGTCATCGGCGGTACATGCTCGGTCGAGCTGATGCCGGGAGGTCATACGGACAAGATCGAGTTGACGCTGACCAAAGGCGAATTCATCGTGCTTGACGCAAATGTGCCGCACAGGCTGATCGTCGAAGGGACCTGCCGGATGCTCAATTTGGAATTCCGGTTCGCGGAGCGGGACGGATTGGTTCCGCCAGTCGGACGGCTTGCCCTGGAGGAAAAGACGGTGCGGCAATTGCTGGCGTGTCCGCAATCTTTTGTCGTGCTGCGCGACCCTCACGATTTTCAACAGGCGCTGAAAAGCCTCGTGCTGGAGCTCGATGCGTCCCCGTCCGGCAATGGGCCGATGACCGAGCTGCTGTTCGGGCAGTTGCTTCTACTGCTTGCCCGGCTGTATCACCTATCATCGGCAGACGGCTCGGGCGTGCAGGAGCAGTATATACGGCGCTGTATCCGATTCATGCACCAGCATTACGATCTCAATCTGACGGTGCCGGAAATCGCCGCATCGGTCAACCTGCACCCGGGCTATCTATGGTGCTACAAGATGTCAAGACAGTTTTTTAGAATTTTTAAGGTGTGAAATA
>NZ_CAUPYC010000121.1:0-2849 GCF_963515335.1 uncultured Paenibacillus sp.
GATCAAACTCTCCATTAAAGTTGAACCTTTAGTAGAAAGAGCTTGGTCAGCTCATGGCTTGCTGACTTTCATTTGAATCGACGTGATTCATTTGTTCAGTTTTCAAAGAACTTGCCACAGCGTTACTTCCGCTGTCACAATTGAATACTCTATCAGCTATCGACCGTTGTGTCAACAGCCAATGTTTTCCATATATTTGCCGCAATCAGCAAAAAACGCAGAACCCGGAAATAAGGGTTCCGCGCATACGTTCCGCAATTACCCGTCCGATTATTCGCCGAGCATCCGAATAAATTCGGATTCATCCTCGATAACCGTGACACCGAGCTCCCGCGCCTTCGCCAGCTTGCTGCCCGCGCTCTCGCCGGCAATGACGAAATCGGTTTTCTTCGAGACGCTGCCGGCAACCTTGGCGCCCAGCGCCTCCAATTTTTTGGCCGCCTCATCCCGCGGCATCGAGGACAACGTGCCGGTCAGCACGACCGTTTTGCCGCTGAACACGCTGTCCGTCCGCACCTCCGCCGGCCGCTCGCCCTCGGCTTTAACGCCGGCCTCGCGCATCCGGCGGATGCTGTCCTGTACGAATGCATCCGCAAAAAAAGACACGATGCTCTCCGCCACGATGCCGCCTACGTCCGGCAGGCCCTGCAGCTCTTCGGCCGATGCCGCCATAACGGCGTCCAGACTGCCGTAATGGTCGGCCAGCATCCTGGTCGTCGCCTTGCCGGTGTTCGGAATGCCGAGCGCGTACAGGAATGCCGCCAGATCGCGATCCTTCGATTTGTCGATCGCCTCGAGCAGCTTGCGGGCCTTCTTCTCCCCGAACCGCTCCAAACCGATTAATGAATCGTACGTGAGTTCATACAGGTCGGCGGGATCCCGCACCTCGCAGGAAGCGTATAGCTGCTCGGCGGTCTTAACGCTGAATGTATCGATGTCCATTGCATCCCGGGACGCAAAATGAGTAATGCGGCCGATCGTCTGCGGCTTGCAGTCGAGCTTATTGTTGCAGAACAAGTGCGCCCCCCGCTGTTCAAGCAACGTTCCGCAGGCGGGGCATTCAATGGGATAGACGATTTCCCGGCCGGACTCGTCATCCGCCTTGCCCATGATTTCCGGGATGACGTCGTTGGACCTGCGGATGAATACGCGTGTACCCAATGCGTGCTTGAGGTTTTTCCGCTCGATGTCCCCCACATTGTTGAGGGTACAATTCTGCACGGTCACGCCGGCCAGCTCGACCGCCTCTACGCGGGCGACGGGCGTAATTTTGCCGGTACGGCCTACTTCCCAACCGACCGACTCCAGCACGGTTGTCGTTTCCTCCGCCTCGAACTTGTAGGCGATGGCCCAGCGGGGAAACTTGTCCGTATAGCCGAGAACCTCGCGCGTCCGCATATCGGTCAGCTTGACGACCGCGCCGTCGATCAGGTAATCGAGTGAAGATCGTTTATCGGCAATTTGCGCAAGCTCGGCCTGCACGTCCTCGATCCGATCGAAATACAGCACGTACGGGTTGACCCTGAAGCGGTTGTTCTTCAGAAACTGCACCATTTCCGCGTGGTTCTCGAACGTCACGCCATCCGCATAGCCGACATTGTAGAAAAAAGCATTCAGCTTCCGCTCCGCGGTCGTCCGCGGGTTCAGGTTGCGCAGCGCGCCGGCAGCGGCATTACGCGCGTTCTTGAGCGGCTCCGCCGCCGTTCGGTTATACGCCTCCAGCACGGACAGGTTCATGATTCCCTCTCCCTGCACCTCGATAATGCCGTCAAAAGGAATTGTCAGCGGCACCGAACGGATCGTCTTGACCTGCGGTAAAATGCCTTCGCCGACGACGCCGTTGCCGCGCGTTGCGGCCTGCACAAGCCGTCCGTCTTCATAAGTAAGATTCAACGTAAGTCCGTCGAACTTCAGTTCGACCACGTAGGAAGGGGGCGGCAGCGGATTGTCCGGATACTTCGCGTTATAATCGGCCAGGGCCTTATCCACGCGCGCGCTCCAAGCCAGAACGTCCTCCGCGTTCTTCGCCTTATCCAAGCTCCACAAACGGGCGCGATGGCGATGCGGCTCGAATCCTTTGAGCATGTCGGCGCCGACGCGCTGCGTGGGGGAATCCGGCAGCACGATGCCGCTTTCGTTTTCAAGCCGGACCAGCTCGTCATAAAGCGCATCCCATTCCTTGTCGCTGACGATCGGATCGTCCAACGTATAATAATGGTAATTATGCCGGTTGATTTCCTCCGCCAATTGCGCCATCCGGTCCACTTGCTGCCGATCCCTCGCCATCTTCCCATACATCCCTTCGTCTTAATCCTTCTATTGCGCAATACCTTGTCTTACCGTGAAGAATGGTTTAGCTCGCCAAATGTTCACTACGTTAAACGTTCCTATGGCGAAAAACCTGCCTGGCTTCCGAAGCGGATTGCGCCGCAATCCTTGAGGCCGCCCCGATCGAGAGGCCTCGATCCAGGTTCTCTCCGATTCTGCAATTGTTCACAAGTACGCTAAAAGTCATACGCCGCGCCGCGCATGCTCATAACGAATGGGCTAAGCCCCGCGTCAACGGGCTACGCTACGCCTTCGCAATCGGCGCGAAAGCCGCCAGCAGACGCTTGACGCCGACCGGTGCCGGAAATGCGATCTGCAGCTCCATGTCGTTGCCGGTCCCCTTGACCGAGACGACGGTGCCTTCGCCCCATTTCGCGTGGGATACCTTGTCTCCCGCTGCAAATGACTGCCCGCCCCCGGCGGATGCGGCTCCGGCAGCGGCGGCTCCGGCCCTCGCCGCGTCCGCCGCCGTCGTGACGCGGACCCCGCCGGCCGGGGCGGAGCTTCCGCCCGAACCGGAC
>NZ_CAUPYC010000122.1:0-2606 GCF_963515335.1 uncultured Paenibacillus sp.
AATACTGAGAATGAGCGAGAAAACAGGAGAAAACATTACTTTATAGTGGGAGGAATGACAATGGGACTGTTTGATTTGAGCGGCAAGGCGGCGCTCGTCACCGGCACATCCGGCGGACTCGGGCAAGCGTTGGCGATCGGCTTGGCCGAAGCGGGCGCGGATATCGTGGCGGTTTCCTCGTCGGGCAGCGCGCAGACGGCGGCGGCGGTGGAAGCGCTCGGGCGCAGGGCGTTCGATCTGCCCGCGGACCTCAGCGACGCCGACGGCCTGGACAATGTGTTCGATCGGGCGGTTGCGGCATTCGGGCGAATCGACATACTCGTGAACAACGCGGGCATCATCCGCCGCAAGCCGGCCGTCGACCATGGACGCCAGGACTGGTACGACGTCATCGATTTGAACCTGAACTCGGTCTTTTTCCTGTGCCAATCGGCGGGCAGGCATATGATCGAACGAGGCAGCGGCAAAATCATCAATATCGCCTCCATGCTCTCCTACCAAGGCGGCGTCAACGTGCCCGGCTACACGGCGAGCAAGCATGCCGTTGCGGGACTGACCAAAGCTTTCGCCAACGAATGGGCAAGCAAGGGCGTGCAGGTCAACGCGATCGCGCCCGGTTATATGACGACGAACAATACGGCGCCAATCGTTGCCGACGAGCAGCGGTACCGTTCCATCACCGAGCGGATTCCCGCCGGCCGTTGGGGTGCGCCGGAAGACCTCAAGGGCCCCGTCGTTTTCCTGGCGTCGGCCGCATCCGACTATATGAACGGCCACGTGCTCAACGTGGACGGCGGCTGGATGGCGAGGTAAGGTTAAGGCTTATAAAGTGACGGATACTGACTGACATTGTCGAAGGAGATGTTTAGCGGGATGAAAAAGCTGCAACTGCTCCAACAGCTGTGCGAGTCCGGCGTTGTCGCCGTGCTGCGGGGCGATTCGCCCGAAGAGGTCGTGCGCATGGCCGAAAGCGCCATTGAAGGCGGCATCAAGGCGATCGAAATCACGATGACCGTGCCGTTCGCGCTCGAGGCGATCACGGCGCTGGCGAAGAAGTATCACAGCGCGGAGCCGTCGCGTGCCGACTATGCGATCATCGGCGTCGGCACGGTGCTCGACCCGGAGACGGCTCGTGCGGCCATTATGGCCGGCGCCGAATTCGTCGTGTCGCCAAGCCTGAATCCGGATACCGTCAAGCTCTGCAATCGGTACCGGGTGCCGGTTATGCCGGGTGCGATTACGATTCAGGAAATCGTCGCGGCGCTGGAGCTCGGCGTCGATGTCGTCAAGCTGTTCCCCGGCAGCCTGTTCTCGCCTTCGATCGTGCCGACGATCAAGGGACCGCTGCCGCAGGCCAACGTCATGCCGACGGGCGGCGTGTCGTTGGCCAACCTCGGCGAGTGGGTCAAGGCCGGTGTGTTCGGAGTCGGCATCGGCTCCGATCTCACGAAGGAAGCCGTCGCCAAGGGCGACTTCAGCCTGATCGCCGACAAAGCGCGCGCCTATATGGAAGCGTACCGGAAGGCCAAGGCGGAATCATAGCACAACTGTGAAGATGCGGAGACCAATGCAAAAACCGAAGGTGTATGGACTGTCAACGCCGCTGAGTTGACAGTCCAATCATTATGACTTCCAATCAATAACGGCGGGCAGCATTGATGGAAATATTGTACGTGTCTTATTCGTATCAACATTTATAATAATGACATCAGTCTTGCTCAGGTTATAAACTGCCCCTGCCAGATATTTCCCATCAGGTGAAGGCTTATACGGTAAAATGCCTTGCGCATTAACTTTGATCGACTTTTGGGGTCCAACAGTATTTAGTTGTTCCAGTATAACCACACTGCTGTCATTACTCAATCGATAAGCTAAAAACTTTTTGTTAATGGAGAGTGCAGGTGCCAGAGCATTATTTTTGAATATAACGGCTTTTCTGTTCGCTATATTATAAGCCATTATGTTATAGTTACCCTCACCGGCATCCATGGAGTAAAGCACCGTATCAGAGTCTAGCCAATCATAATACTCAGAACTCATATTTGAAATAAAAACGGGTTCTCCACCAATCTCGATATCATAGTAGAATAACTTATTATCTTCAATAAAGCTGATGGAATCCTTGCCGGGGACAAACTTAGGATGCTCCACATCTCTACCGGAATAAATTAATCTTTTTCTAGAGTATGAAGATCCGTCACCACTTGAAAGTTCATATATGTTCTGCATATTGTTTTCGTCAATTATGGCAATTATATTATTTTTACTGTTCACGTTATATTGCGGATAGTAGTAAATATCTTTTATTTCAAACGTTTTTTTGGTGCGTGGATTATACCTCACCACCGGAAATTCTGGAGCTGCATCTCCTTGCATAAGCAGCACTTCACCATTTAAGCCCGCAAAATCACGAGATGAGCTAAAAAAAATCACATTTACAATATATCCGATAACTATCGCGAAAAATAAAATCAGCGTGAAAAATGCTATCCGTTTTGTTTTCAATAAAACACCAACTTCTCATTAATATAGCTTAATAAAACGAATACTCTTTAACATGGATTCGGAAAGTAACCTCTTGAAAAGTTGAATAAAGCGCGTCAAAT